>JAOZMT010000076.1 GCA_029934175.1 Victivallales bacterium
GGCGTTGTTCTTTACGCCGTCCAAAACAAAAAAATTATTGAGAAAAATTAAGCAGTATAATTATTTTTTTATTTTTAATCATTCTGCCTCTTATTAATTTTGAATTAATTCAAATTCTCTCATTTCACTAATTTTATATTTTACCTAATATTTATACTGCAAACGGCTAAAAAACAAACTTCCTGAAAGCGCAAACAACAGCTCTTTTTAATTTTATAAATAATTGGTTACTTCTAGTAGCCAAGAATTTATAAAATCAAAAATAGCAATTGTTATCATCTTTCAAAAAGTATATTTTTCAACCGTTCACAGTATAAAACCACGGATAAACGCAAATTACCACAGATAAAAAATAAAAAATCTGAGTTCATCTGTGGTTCAGTTAATTATTTACATCTTTAATTCTTTTTAATTATTAAGGTTGTAATTAGAAAAAATATAAATAAAATAAATCCTGAAAATCCTGTTATCCTGTCAAATACATATTTTAAACAGGTTAAATTATTAAATTGTCAAAATTAAGAGGACAACTGTTTTTAAAGAGGATACCGATTCATCATAATATCAATAAGGAAATCACTCGTAAAAACCTTTTAAAAAAATATTATAAATTGACATAACATTTAAGAATATTCTGGCTAAAAAAAGACATTAGTATATACAAATCTGAAGAGGTATTGCAAAAACTTATAAAAAAATACTTTATTTATTTATTAAAACTTGATTTTTAAGAAAAATATACTAAATTATAGTATTAATAAAAGGATGAAAATTCTAATATTAGACTATATTATGTTAAAATAAATAAAAATATCAAAAACAAAAAGGTATAAAAATGAGTAAGAAATCAAAAGAAAAAATCGGGGTAGAAGTTATAGAAGAAGCGCCTTGTGTGAAAAAAATCAACTTTACAATTGCTAAAGAAAATGTATTAAAAGAAACAAATAAACTGGCAAAGACTTTTGCTGGACAAGTAAATATTCCTGGTTTTAGAGTTGGGAATGCTCCTTTAGGATTAATTAAAAAAAAGTTTGCAAAAGAATTAAAACAAGAATTAATAAAAGAGTTTTTTAATAATGCCATTCAGGAAATGAATGATTTAAATTTCGATATTGTAGCACATGCAAAACCCGAAGAAGAGCCTCCAGAATTAGATTTAAATAAAGAATATGAATTTTCTTTCACTATTAATACAGCTCCTGAAATAGAAGATTTTTCTTACGATAAAATTAAACTTAATTCAGAAAAAATTGATATTAAAGATGATGTAGTAGAAAAAGAAATTCAATCTTATAGAGAAAACTATGGGAAATATGTTGATATAACTGAAGGAAAAGCTGAAGAAGGTGATATTCTGAAAGTTGCATATTCTTCAGATTTTGACATCCCTGAAGGTTCTGAAGATAAAATGTTAAAATCATTGGTTGAAACAGACAATAATTCTATTTGGTTAAATAAACAAGAGTTAATCCCTGGTATTACAGAATGTTTAACCGGCAGTGAAATTGGCAAAGAATATTCTTTGTCTGCAAAATTTCCTAAAGATTTTAGAGTTGAAGATTTATCTGAAAAAACTGTTGAATATAAAATAAAAGTTCTTTCTATACAAAGAAAGGCTTTAGCTGATGACGAAACTTTAATGAAATTAATGCAAGTTAAAACCATTGAAGATTTATCAGCACAAATCAAATCAGGAATGGAGGCAAATCAAAAGTCAATGCAACAACAAAAACTAGGAAAAGACGCATTGGAAAGCATTGTTAAAGATGTTAAAGATTTTAATATTCCACCTTTAGTAATTGAGCAAGAAGCAAGTAAAATGCTTTATCAAACAAAAAATAAAATAACAAAAAAAGAAGAAGGTGATAAATTTATAAAAGAAGCAGATTCATTAATGGAAAAATATAAAGTAGATGTTCTTCCTAGATTAAAAGAAGTTTTTATTGTTAGAAAAATTGCTGAGCTAGAGGAATTAAATGTGACTGATGAAGAATTGCAAAAAAGTCTAGATGAATTCGCTAAATACTATGCTCCACAATCTAAAATTACTCCTAGTGAATTTAAACAACGCATTAAAAACAATGGTGGAGAAGAAGATATAAGAATGGATCTTCTTCAAGGTAAAGTTATTGAATTGATACTAGATAAAGCAGATATTAAAGAAAAATAAAAGAGGTTTATTATGGACAGTAAGAATATTTTAGTTCCTATGGTAATAGAACAAACAGGTAGTGGAGAGAGATCTTTTGATATTTATTCTAGGCTTTTAAAAGATAGAATTATTATTCTTGGATCAGGAGTAGACGATAATGTTGCAACACTAATTCAAGCACAATTACTTTTTTTACAAGCGGAAGATCCTAAAAAAGATATAGAATTTTATGTAAATAGCCCTGGGGGTTCTGTTACAGCTGGGCTTGCTATTTATGATACAATGCAAATGTTAAGTTGTGATATAAAAACTTATTGTATGGGACAAGCTGCAAGTATGGGGTCTATTTTGCTATGTGCGGGAACGAAGGGAAAACGCTATGCGTTACCAAATGCCAGAATTATGATACATCAACCTTGGGGCGGAACACAAGGAACTGCTGCAGATATTCATATTCAAGCCAAAGAAATTTTAAGATTAAGAGAAAGTTTGAATGGAATATTGGCACATCATACAGGGAAAAAAATATCTGATATTGAAAAAGATACAGAAAGAGATTTCTTTATGTCCTCAAAAGAGGCTGTTAAATATGGTTTAGTTGATCATGTGTTAACCGGAAACAAAAAATAAGAGGTTTTATACTATGATAGAAGAAGAAAAATGCTCATTTTGTGGCCGTTCTGGTAAAGATGTAGGTCAAATGATTACAGCTCCAGATGACTCAAATATATGTAAAAATTGTATTGAAATTTGTTCTGGTTTATATGAAGAGGATATTCCTAAGGAAAGTGCTGAACTCAATATCCCAGATATTAATATTATGCCTCCCAAAAAGATTAAAGAGGAATTAGATAAATATGTTATAGGTCAAGAACATGCTAAAAAAGTTTTATCTGTTGCAGTTCATAATCATTATAAAAGATTAAAAAATCAAAAGAGAATAATAACTGATAAGAATTTCAAAGGTGTTGAATTAGATAAAAGTAATGTTCTTCTATTAGGTCCAACTGGATCAGGAAAAACTTTACTTGCACAAACATTGGCACGCGTATTAGATGTTCCTTTTTGTATATGTGATGCTACAACTGTGACAGAAGCTGGTTATGTTGGTGAGGATGTTGAAAATATAATATTAAACCTTGTGCGTGCTGCAGATTATGATCTAGAACGCGCACAAATAGGAATCATTTTTGTTGATGAAATAGATAAGATTGCATCAAGAACAGAAAATGTATCTATTACACGAGATGTTTCAGGAGAGGGAGTTCAACAAGCTTTATTAAAAATTTTAGAAGGAACTGTTGCTAATATTCCTCCAAAAGGTGGAAGAAAACATCCAGACCAAGAATATATCCATATTGACACAAAAAATATAATGTTTATCTGCGGAGGAGCATTTGTTGGTTTAGATAAAGTGGTTCAACGCAGAGTTGGAAAACAAGTGTTAGGATTTAAGAGATTTATTGAAGAAGAGAACACTAAAGTTTTAGATGAAGATGAGTTAAAAAGAGATGCTTTGTTAAAAACAGAACCAGAAGATTTAATAAAATTTGGTTTAATTCCTGAATTTGTGGGTAGAATTCCTATATCAACTGCTTTAGAAAAATTGACTAAATCTGATTTAATTAAGATTTTAACTGAACCTAAAAATGCCATAACACTTCAATATCAAACTCTTTTAGGAATGGAAGATGTTGAATTGAAATTTGAAAAAGAAGCAATAGAGTCTATTGCAGAAAAAGCTGTGGAAAAAGGAACAGGAGCGCGTGGGTTACGATCTATTATAGAAGAAGTAATGTTACAAGTAATGTTTGATGTTCCTTCTGAAAAAAATGTGAAAGAATGTATCATTACAGCTGAAACAATAAATGGAAAAGAACCAAAGTTAATTAAAAAAACTAAAAAGAAAGCTTCTAAAAAATAAATAAAGGAGCAGGATATGAAAATAGATGAACTGCTGAAAAAAGTAACTACTAGAGATGAAGTGGATGAAATAATTATATCTAATGTAGGTAAAGAAATTGAGAAAAAAATTGATTTTTTATCAAACTATATGAAAGTAAAAAAAATATCATCTTCTCACAAAAAAAACTCTGCAGAAATAATTAAAGAGCTTTATGAATCTCTTATAGAATGCTTCCTTGAAGGTGATTGGAAATATTTAAATGGTGTCCTTTATGGACAGAGATAGTGTTTTTTCTAAATTTAACTTAATTAACCAAGAAGTTGTTTCTCAACATTTATCACATTTTATTCGTGGTGTAGAGGAATTTTTTATAAAAAATAGAAAAGGACAATTTAAATACTTATTTAGAATTATATTGAAACCATCAACAACAATGAGCGATAATGGTTGGACATTTCATTTTGATCATGGAGCTAATATTCGTTACTCATCAGAGAGTAAGGTTAATGTCAAAGATTAATAATTGCACACGAATAAGGTTTTATACAAATGAAGTAACACAATATAAGGACCTTGATGTCAAGATGCTTATTAACAAATTTTTATCTTAAAATAAATTAAAAAAAGGAACAGGATATGAAATCAGAACTTCTGAAAAATATAAAAGAAAAAAAATCTAAGGTTGGAATTGTTGGATTAGGTTATGTAGGCTTACCTTTAGCAATTGAGTTTGTGAAAGAAAATTTTTCTGTTATAGGTTTTGATGTTGATCAAACTAAAATTGATTTACTTTTAAAATCAGAAACTTATATTAAACATATCCCCAACAATTATTTAGAAGAAATAAATAAAACTGGTAAATTTGATGCAACTATTGATTTTGCGAAGAGTGCAGAATGTGATATTATAATCATTTGTGTTCCAACTCCTTTAAATGAATATAGAGAGCCTGACATGAGTTATATTGTATCTACAGCAGAAATGCTTGCTCCTTATGTTAGAAAAGGACAATTATTCAGTCTTGAATCAACTACATATCCTGGAACAACAGAAGAAGTGATGCAACCAATTTTGGAACAAAAAACAGGTCTTATTGGTGGCGAAGATTTCTATATTTCATATTCTCCAGAAAGAGAAGATCCTAATAATAAGAATTTTTCAACATCAACTATTCCAAAAGTAGTTGGTGGTATAAATAAAGATAGTTTGGAAATAGCAACTGCTTTATATGATTCTGTTATTTGTAAAACTGTTCCAGTTTCTAGTGCAGCCACTGCTGAAGCAACAAAACTTATGGAGAATATTTTCCGTTCTGTTAATATAGCTTTAGTAAATGAATTGAAAGTTGTTTTTGAAAAAATGGGCATTGATATTTGGGAAGTAGTGGATGCTGCAAAAACAAAACCTTTTGGTTTTATGCCATTTTATCCTGGACCAGGACTCGGAGGACATTGTATCCCTATAGACCCATTCTATTTGACATGGAAAGCAAGAGAATATGATATTCCTACTAGGTTTATTGAATTGGCTGGTGAAATAAATACCAATATGCCATACCATGTTGTCATTAGAGCATTAGAAATAATGAATGATTTTGATATGAAAATGAAAGGTAGTAAAATTTTACTTGTAGGTTTGGCTTATAAAAAGAATGTAGATGATGTTCGTGAGAGTCCAACATTTAAATTATGGGAACTTTTAGAAGAAAAAGGAGCGATAGTTTCCTATTACGATCCTTATTGTCCGAAAGTTCATGCAATGCGTGAATATCCACAATATTTAGATGTTAAGAGTATCTCAAAAGAAGATATAGCTAATTTTGAAACTGTTCTAATATCAACTGCTCATGATTGCGTTGATCACAATGAAATTGCGAAGAATGCAAAATTAGTAATAGATACTCGTAATGCAGTTAAAGGTAAATTCGAGAATGTAGTGAAGGTATAAAATGATAGAAGTTGTAGCAGCCACAAGTAATAAACATAAATTAAAAGAATTTCGTGAATTATTTAAAGATTTAGATATTAAAATTCTTAGTCTAGATGATGTTGGAGGAGCTCCAGAAGTAATAGAAGATGGTGATTCATTTGAAGCTAATTCTGGGAAAAAGGCACTTGAAGTATCAAATTATTTAAATATGCCTACATTTGCTGATGATTCTGGTATTGTCGTTGAAGCTTTAGATGGAAAACCTGGAATTTATTCTGCGAGGTATGCAGGAGAAAATGCGACCGATGCAGAAAATTTAGACAAGTTAATTTCAGATATGAAAGGTTGCACAAATCGCAATGCACGATTTGTATGTGTAATTTCAATTGCTATAAACGGTATTGTCGTTGCATCATTTAAAGGTGAAGTTAAAGGAACTTTGACTAATGGAAAAAGCGGAGGGAATGGATTTGGCTATGACCCAATTTTTATTCCAGATGGCTATGACAAAACTTTTGGAGATTTAGGAGAAGATATAAAAGCAAAAATTAGCCATAGAGCAAAAGCAGCCCAACAAGTTGTTGATTTTGTAGAAGAGGAAATGTCTGCCCTAGATGACTTAGATTTATTATGATGAAAATTTTCACGAGAATCGCTAGAACTAGTAAATATTTTTATTTGCGTTTTTTAAGATTAGGCGGTTCTCCTGAAGAGGTTTCACGAGGTGTTGCAATAGGTTTATTTGTAGGACTGCTTGCTCCTATTGGCTTGCAAACAATTATTGTTTTACCTGCAGCATTTTTAATTAAGGCTAAAAAAATTCCTGCATTAGCATTTACTTGGTTGACTAATCCTTATACAATTATTTTTATTTATCCTGTTCAATGTTATTTAGGAAGTTTAGTTTACGGAAAAGCTTTATCTTTTGATACAATCCAAGAAATATTTAAAACATTTTTTGAACATTTTTCTGATAAACCTGCCGAGCTTTGGAGAATTACAGAAATTTTTAAAGATACTTTTTTATTATCATATTTAGCATCTTCATTAGAGCAAGCACAAGGTTCTATAGATGCTCTTATAAATTTAGGTGGCGATATTTTTATTCCTTTTCTTATTGGAGGTTGTGCGTTAGGATTAGTATTTGGAATTGTGGGCTACTTTGCTTCTTATGGTTTAATAACAAGCCATAGGGCAAAGAGACAAAGAAAATTACGAGAACGATTGGTTAATAAATAATGCAATTAGATTTTTCAATAAGAATAAAATAAATAAGGAAGGAACATTATGAAAAATATATTAATAATAGGGTTGGTTTTTATTACTATACCCTTATTAGGTAGAACAAAAAAAAGTAGCAGATTCATAAAAAGGCAAAGAGTCGAACCTACAAAAAATCTATCAGATGCACAAAAGAGTAAAATATATAAATACAAAGGACATAAATATAAATATTTTTTTGAAAAAATATCATGGTCTGAGGCAAAAAAAAAATGCGAAGATATGGGAGGAATATTGGCTATTCTTGATACTAAAGAAGAATTGGAATATATACAAAATCAGCGTCCATGTAGATTTACAGCATGGGTAGGGATTACAGATGAGAAAAATGAAGGACAATGGGTGTGGCTTAATGGTAAACAAATAAAAAATGAGATGACTGGTTTTCTTGAAAAAGCGAATAGTCTTGACATAAGGGATTATGGACATATTTTGTTGCAAGGAGGATTAATGAGTAGAGCAAACAAGGGTAATTTACCTAAAGGTTGGCGAGGTCAAGCTTTAGTTCAAGCTTTTTTATGTGAATGGAATTAAAGTATAATAATGGAGATTGCAATATGAATTCTAAAAAGAAAAAAATACCTTATGCAATAGCAAATTGGGAAGAGATGCGTGACGAAAATGCATATTTTGTTGATAAAACACAATATTTAGAAGAATTGGAAAAGTATAAGGCTCCAGTTTTTTTGCGTCCTCGCCGTTTTGGAAAATCTTTAATGTGTTCTATTCAAGAACATTATTATGATATTAATCGCAAAGATAAATTTGACGAGCTTTTTTCGGGGACTTATATCGGAGAAAATCCTACTGCTGAAAGAAATAAATATATGATAATGCGATTTGATTTTTCAATTATTGAAATATCATCAAATATTGAAGATATTGAGTATAATTTTAATGCAATTGTAAAACAATCTTTAAAATACTTTTGCCTTTATTATTCAGATTATATAAAAAATGTAGATTTGTCAGAAAAAAATGCATCTATTTTATTAAATGATATTTTAATGAATATTCAACTTTACAAATTACCCCAAATGTATGTTATAATTGATGAATATGATAACTTTACTAATCAGTTAATT
>JAOZMT010000077.1 GCA_029934175.1 Victivallales bacterium
AGTTTTCCGCTATATTTCAACTCAAAAGCCTTGTTAAATGCTATAAATATGCTATATTAAATATAATAAAATTATTTTAACTCTAATAATAAATATGAACATATCTACTAAAAAATTTCAAATAATAGTCATTTTATTAGCTCTTATAGCCTTAATCTTTCGTTTGTTAGTATCAAATGACCTTTATAACAATGATCGACAAGTAACAAAGCCTAATGCTTCAACTGATATGGCGACTTATATAAAGTTAGCCAATCAAGTAAATAATGGAACCTTTGATAAAGAGTTTGACTATCAGCCATTTTACTATACTGTTTTTTTACAAGTTGTAAAAGTTTTTACGCATTCGATTTGGGGAGTTATATTTGCTCAAGCCTTATTGGGAGCATTAACAGTTTATATAACTGCACAAATCGCAGCTATATTATTTGGTCGAATATCTGGTATTTTCACAGCTTTGTTAGTCACTTGCTCCAAGTCTTTAATTTTATATACTCCATATCACTTAATTGCATCGTTAAATGCTTTTTGGATTTCATTACTTCTATTGTTGCTTCTTTTAACTTTGAAAAAGCAAAATATTGATAAATACCGATATTGGATCGGCTCTGGAATAATTGCGGGATGTGCAATTCTTATTCGTGGAAATGCTCTACTTTTTTTGCCAGGAATTATTTTCTTAATGTCTAAAATTAATTATAATAAAAAATATTTTTATATTGTTATATTTGCTGTTTTTACTTTTTTGTCTACATTACCTTTCATTTATCATAATAGTTCAATTTTGGGAAAACTCTCTGGTCCATCTGTTGCAGGCTCAAAAGTTTTATCATTGGGAAATACACCAGAAGCACCACCTGGAGGCATGAATCCTATCCCTTCAGTTCCAGGACCAATGGAATATCCCGCAACACACAAAGCATGGAGCAATAGTAAAGAAAGTTCTTTTTCTATGCACCTTATAAAATGGATAAAACGAGATCCGCTTGGTTTTTTAGAATTACAATTTAGAAAATTATTGCTATTTTGGGATTATAGAGAAATTCCAAATAACATTGCGTTAGGATATCAAGGAGATAAAAGTAAAATATTACCGTTCGTAGGATTATTTCCTACATCAATAATATTAGCTTTAGCGATTGCAGGGCTGATGTCAATATCTTTTAAAAAACGAAAAAATCAACATCTTTTAAATATAATAATTACATATTGGCTCGCAACTTCTGCATTTTATATTTTAGCAAGATTCAGATTGCCATTACTGCCAATTTTAGCAATTCCAAGTGGCTACTTTTTGCGATATGTGCTAATTGGCATAAAAAGCTATAAAGAAAAAAATGCGAATTATGCAAATATCTTTAAGAAAATTATTATTAGATTAGGATTTGCAATATTCATTGTATTTTTCAGCTATGAGATTTATCGTAATTATTATGAAAAAACGATAAAAAAAATCATTCAGCCCAATGGATTAATAATACCACTTTCTAAATCAAAAACAGTAATATTAGATCACGGACCTTTTTCTTTTGGTGGTTGGTTAGCTATTAATCCAAATAATAAAAAGATAACTAAATGCTTTGCTTTTGATGGAATAAAATCGAAAAAAACAGAGTTTTCATTAAAAACACTTATTTTAAAACAGTCAACAAAAATAAAGTTAACAGTCAATGGACACTCGAAAGAATATTTGTTTAAGAATACGGGAATAAAAGACTTAATAATATCTTTACCATTTAAGCAAGAAATAAATATTGAGATGCAAATAATATCAGGAGAAGCTGTTTTATTTTTTGATTCTCAACGCGATTATGGAAGAACAAAGGTTAATAATAAAGATGTGCCATACGAACTTATTTGTAGAATCATATATTTCAATTAAAATTCACGGATTCAGTTTTCTAATAATTGTTAAAAGAGTCAAAAATAAAAGTTTTTTATAAATTAAAAGTGAAATTTTTTGATACTATGTGTATGTATGCTATATTATTAAAAAAGAAAATTTGCGACTTATGCAGAAAAATAAAATAATAGGAGTTTAATATGGCAAAGAAAATATTAATTTGTGATGATGATGATCTTTTAAGAGAATTTTATTCTCGTGTGGTTATAGCTCAAGGATTTGAGACTATCACTGCTGCTGATGGGGAAGAAGGACTGAATATGATACGCGATAATGTTGCGGATGTTGGATTAGTAATTATGGATCTACTTATGCCAATTAAAACAGGTTGGGAAGTTATTGATGAAATGCAACAGGATGAAGTATTAAAAGAGATTCCAATTATTGCTATATCTGGATTAGCTGCTTCATCTGAAGAGTTTGAAAAAGTCAAATCTGCATGTGTAGAAGTTCTTAATAAAGGTGAATTTGAATTAGCAAGTTTTATTGCTATGATAAAGGAATATGTTCTAGAATAAATAAATAAAAAATGGAGATGATGCTGTATGCATAAATATCGTAGTCACAACTGTGGCGAATTAAGAAAAGAAAATGAAGGAAATATTGTAAAAATATCAGGTTGGATTAATACTGTTCGTGATCATGGTGGTGTTATCTTTATAGATTTAAGAGACCATTATGGAATTACTCAAGTTGTAATTGATCCACAACAGGATTTTTATCAAGAGTTAGACAGATGGCGTGTAGAAACTGTTGTATGTTTTGTTGGTAAAGTTGTTGCTAGAGCAGATGAGGCTATTAATCCTAAATTAAAAACTGGAGAAATTGAAGTTGCTGCAAGTGAAATGGAAATTTTAGGAGAAGCTGATGTTATTCCTTTCCAAGTTTCAAAAGAAGAACAAACTCCTGAATCAATGCGTTTAGAATATAGATTTTTAGACCTTAGAAAACAAAAAATTCATCAAAATATTGTTTTAAGATCAAATGTTATTGCTGAAATAAGAAAAGTTTTAACTGGAATGGATTTTCAAGAATATCAAACTCCAATTCTAACAGCGAGTTCTCCAGAAGGAGCAAGAGATTATCTTGTGCCAAGTAGATTACATCCTGGACAATTTTATGCTTTACCTCAAGCTCCTCAACAATTTAAACAATTGCTTATGGTTGCTGGTTTTGATAAATATTTCCAAATAGCTCCTTGTTTTAGAGATGAAGACGCACGAGCTGACAGATCGCCAGGCGAATTTTATCAGCTTGATATGGAAATGAGTTTTATTACACAAGATGATATCTTTGCAGTTTTAGAAGAATTACTAACAGGATTATTTAATAAATTTTCAGATAAAAAAATTGATTCTGCTCCATTTGTTCGCATACCTTATCTTGAAGGAATGGAACTTTATGGTTCTGATAAACCAGATTTGAGAAATCCTTTACAAATGGTAGATGCATCTGACATTTTCTTGAATTCTAAATTCAATGCTTTTGCAGGAGTTGTTAAAAAAGGTGGAACGGTTAGAGGTATTGCAGCAAAAAACATAGCTGATAAATCAAGAAAATTCTTTGATGATATGATAGGATTTGCACAAAGTGTAGGTTCTAAAGGTTTAGCATATATAGTTTGGAAAGATGGAAAGCCTAAAAGTCCTATTGCAAAATTCCTTTCAGATGAACAATTAGACCAACTTAAAGAATTAGGAAATATTGAAGATGGCGATGGTATGTTTTTTATTGCTGATAAAAAGAAAAACGCTCTGAATATTGGAGGATGTGTTATTTCTGAATTAGGTGAACGATTAGAGTTAATTGACAAAGATGTATTTAAATTTTGTTGGATTGTTGACTTCCCAATGTTTGAAAAAGATGAAGAAACTGGCAATGTAATATTCAGCCATAATCCTTTTTCAATGCCACAAGGTGGAATGGATGATTTACAAAATAAAAGTCCTTTAGATATTCTTGCTTATCAGTATGATATTGTTTGTAATGGAATAGAGTTATCAAGTGGAGCGATACGAAATCATCAACCAGATGTAATGTATAAAGCATTTGACATTGCAGGATATTCAAAAGAAGATGTTGATAAAGATTTTGGTGGAATGATAAAAGCATTTAAGCTTGGCGCACCTCCACATGGCGGAATTGCACCTGGAGTTGATAGAATTGTAATGTTATTAGCAGATGAACCAAACATTCGTGAAGTTATAGCATTTCCATTTAATCAACAGGCACAAGACTTAATGATGCAAGCACCAGCAAATGTATCAAATGCACAACTAAAAGAGTTACATCTACAAGTTGTTATGCCTAAAAAGAAAGAAAAAGAAGAAGAGAAAAAATAAAAACTCAGAATTATTTAAATCAGAATTATTAATTATTCTGATTTAATAATTCTGAATTTCTTAGGTTTATTATGTATCAATCTATAACTAAAGTTAAAGCAACTGATGATTATAAATTAATTTTATATTTTGAAAATAAAGAAAAGCGAGTTTTTGACATTACTCCAATATTAAACTGGGGAAGATTTTCAGAACTTCAGAACATTAATTTATTCAAAAAAGTTCATATTTGTTTTGACACAATTGAATGGGATAATGGGCTAGACTTAGATCCTGAATATCTTTATAAAGAAAGTGAAAGAATAAACTAAAGGAAAAAATGAATTATATTTATGTAGATAATTATAGAGGGTTTTCAGAAACTTTTATACCAATAAAAGATGTAAATTTTTTGGTAGGGGAAAATAGCACAGGGAAAACATCTATACTTGGATTATTAAAACTGCTTTCTCCCCCTGATTTTTGGCTTAATAAAGAATTTGATTTTAGAACAGTTGGCTTTGGGACTTTTAAAGATCTTGTTAGTATTAATTCTTCTAATAAAAAAGAATTTACTGTTGGAATAATATTTGATAAAAAAGAAAACATTGACAAGCAAAAATCTATTGTTGTAATGTTTATGAAGTTTACTGAATATAATGGAATTCCGAAATTGACTTCTATTATTAGGTATGAAAGTGGTTTTGAAATATCTATTAATATTTCAGAAAAAGGAATAGAGTATAAGTATAATAAAAAATCAATTGCTTTTAAGGCTGAAGAATTTATTAATACTGAATTTTTTAATTGGCTTAAAGCGCATAAAGATGACTCTTCTACATATACACCTCTTGAAAACTCATCAACTTTTTTAACGCAAGCTCCTCCTTTGCTTATAATTTCATATATAGAAGATAAAATTCGTTTAAATGATAAAAATTATAAAAATCAAAAAGATAGTTCAATTTTCTTTAATGATATAGCTTGGCTAGCTCCTATTAGAACAAAACCTAAAAAAACTTATGATGAATTTTCTTTAGAATTTTCATCGTCAGGTGAACATATTCCATATTTGATAAAGAAAACCTTAGATAGTAAAAATGAGTCTATAAAATTCAAAGAATTTGTTAATCATATAGGGGAAAACAGTGGACTTTTTAAGAATATTGAAATTAAGAAATATGGAGAAAATACCACATCTCCTTTTGAATTAGATATTGTTTTAAATGAACACCCTTTGAGTATTAGTAGTGTAGGATATGGCGTTTCACAAGCATTACCTATTTTTGTTGAAATTTTTTCTCGACCAATGAACTCTTGGTTTGCTATTCAACAACCTGAGGTTCATCTTCATCCAAAAGCTCAAGCTACTTTAGGAGATGTCTTTTTTAATATGTCTATTAAAGAAGATAAAAAATTTATTGTAGAAACACATAGTGATTATACTATTGATAGATTTAGAATTTCTCTTAGGAATTCTAAAGATAAAGTAGCAGCTCAAGTCTTATTTTTTGAACGCTCTGATACAGGGAATAAGGTTACTCCAATTGGAATTAATGAAGATGGAAATTTTGATATTGACCAACCCGAATCATACAGGGAATTTTTTATGAAAGAAGAATTTGATTTATTGGGATTATAGAAATGTGTTTAATTCTTGACACTAATGCCTTTGGAATGTTCTTTGATAAGAAAAACTCTTTTCATCATGATTTTGAGCCAGTATTAAAGTGGGTTATTTATGGAAAAGGGAAATTGATTTATGGAGGAACGACATATAAAAAAGAAATGAAAAAAGCGTCAAAATATATTAAACTTTTCACTAATTTGCAAAGAGCAGGAAAGTTAATTTTAGTTTCAGATGAAAATGTTGATATATATGAAAATAAACTAATTAAAAAATGTAAAGATAAAGATTTTGATGATCCACATCTTGTTGCTATAATAATTGAATCAGGTTGTAAAATTATTTGCACAAATGATAAAAGAGCAATTCCATTTTTAAAAGAAAAATCTTTATATATGAATATGGTGGATAAACCTAAAATTTATCAATCTAAAAAGAATATATCTTTATTGTCAGATAAATATATATCTAAAATATGTATGCCGTGCGAAAAATTAAACAAAGAAGAAAGAGCTTGTTTAATTGGTTGATAGCAACTGATAAAAATAAAAAACGAGGTAAATATGAATTTAAATATAACAAAAAGGAATAAGAATGAAACTAATAAAAGCTAGTTATAAAGAATATTCTAATACAATTAAAGAATGGAAATACAATTCTTTTTCTTTTAATGATATAAATTTGATTGTAGGCAAAAATGCTTCAGGAAAATCAAAAATTTTAAGTTCTTTAAGTGGCTTAGGTCAAATTTTTATTAATCCTTCTATTAGATTTGGAAATGGCACTTATAAAGTTGAATTACAAAATGAAAAAAATATATATAAATATGAAGTTGATATTAAAAATGCGAAAGTTAAATCTGAAAATCTAAAAATAGACGGTAAGGTTTATATTCAAAGAAAAGAAGATGGAACTGGTTCAATATTTAGCGAAGAATCAAAAGAAAATATTAATTTTAAAATCCCTGATAATCAACTAATTGTAACAAGACAAGATGAGTTACAACATCCGTCATTAAGCAACTTACATTTATGGGGACAAAATATTAGATTATTTAAATTTGCAAAAGATGAAGAAAAATCATCATTGGTCATGAAGAATAATGAAAATTTACAAAGAAATAATAATTCAAATATAGCAATAGAAATATTTAAAAAAGGGACGAACGAATTTAATTCTAAATTTACAGATGCAGTCTTGAAAAACATGAATGAAATAGGATATAATATTGAGTCTATTAAAATAGGTAAAATGTTAGATTTAAAAACTTTATTGCCTTTCCCAACTGAATTGTCAGGAATATTAGTTAAAGAAAAAGGTTGTAAATGTGATATAAATCAAGTTGCTATGTCAGATGGAATGTTTAGAGCTTTAGCTATTTTTATACATTTCAATTATTATAGATTAAAGAAGAGTTCTGGAACTATTTTAATTGATGATATTGGAGAAGGTTTAGACTTTGATAGGTCTTCAAAATTAATAAAGATATTGGTTGAAAATTCTGAAAAAACTAATATTCAATTAATTATGTCTACAAATGATAAATTCATTATGAATAGTGTAAAGCTAGATTATTGGCAAGTTATATCTCGAAATAATAGTGAAATAAATATTTATAACAAAGAAAATTCTAATGATGTTTTTGATGATTTCAAATTCACAGGGTTAAATAATTTTGATTTTTTCTCAAATGACTTTATTTCTCAAAAACAAGGTGAAATAGATTGAAAAGAATTGCATTTTTTGTGGAAGGCTTAACAGAGCAACTTTTCATTGAGAAATTACTTTCTGAAATTCTAGGGAAAAAGAATCTTTCGATTGTAAAAAAGAAGATGAGAGGTGGTTCCAAAGTTTCAATAAACATTACAGAAATAGGTTCTCCGCAAATTAATGAGAATGCAGATTATTATTTCTTAATCATTGATTGTGGAGGCGAGACTACAGTCGCATCTTATATAAAAGACCAAAGAGTTAGTTTATTAGAAAAAGGTTATAATGGAATTTTTGGTTTATTAGATGTTAGACCAAATTGGCAAAGAAATGATATAGAAAAACTTAAAAAATTTTTGTATTATGGGCTACCTCAAAAAAATATTGAAACAAAATTTTTGCTTTCAATAATGGAAATAGAAGCATGGTTTTTAGCTGAAGAAAATCATTATAAAAAAATCAATAGTCGTTTGACTTCAGATTTTTTATTACAGAATTATTCTTTTAATCCTAAAACTGAAAACACTGAAAACACTGAAAATTTTGATGAACCTGCAACTCTTTTGAGTGAAATATATCTAAGTGCAGGAATAAAATATAATAAAAATAAAAAATCTATATCTAAAACTGTTAATTCGTTAGATTATTCTAATCTTTATCTTGAAGTAAAAAATAGAATCCCGTCACTAAATGAACTCATTGAGTCAATAGAAAACAAAATATAACAAAAAGGAAAATACTATGAACTTAAATATTGAAGAATCGGCGTTAATTTTGATTGATAT
>JAOZMT010000078.1 GCA_029934175.1 Victivallales bacterium
ACTCTTTGAAAAATTCCTTGATAAGAGTTTTGAAAATTTGATCATGATCAATCTTGTTTTTAATAAAAACCTCCTTCTGCTAAATATTTTCCACTATTTCGGGATGTGCTTTAAACCATTCTATAAACTTTGGAATACCTTCAGATATTGGAGTTGATGGTGAATAATTTAATTTTGCTTTTGCTTTATCTACATCTGCAAAACTTTCTGGAACATCTCCTGGTTGCATAGGTAGCATTTCTTTTTTAGCTTTTTTACCCATTGCATCCTCAATTAATCCAATCATATCCATTAACTGCTCACTTCTATGATTTCCTAAATTGAAAATTTCACATTGGTCTAAACCATCTGCAAATAATGAAGCGTGTATTCCATTAACAATATCATCAATAAAAGTAAAGTCTCTTTTCATTTCACCATTATTAAATACTTGTATAGGATTATCTTTATTTATAGCATCTGCAAATAACCACATAGCCATATCAGGTCTTCCCCATGGACCATAGACTGTGAAAAACCTTAAACCAACAGTTTGAAAACCATATAAATGAGAATAACAATTTGCCATTAATTCATTAGCTTTTTTAGTTGCAGCATATAAACTTATCGGATTATCTACGCTATCGCTTTCAGAAAATGGCACTTTAGTATTTCCACCATAAACACTCGAACTTGATGCATAAACTAACCTAGGGATATTAAAATTTCTTGTAACTTCAAGAATATTTAAAAACCCAGCTAAGTTACACCTTTCATATACTTGTGGCTGCTCTATTGAATATCTAACACCTGCTTGTGCTGCTAAATTACATATTCTTGATATTTTATACTCTGAAAAAACTTTTTCTAAAGCAGGCATATCACATATATCAATTCTTTTTTCAATAAATGTATCATATTCTTTTAATAATTTTAAACGCCCTTCTTTAACAACTACTGAGTAGTAATCATTTACAATATCCACTCCAATAACTGTATAACCTTCTTTTAAAAGTCTAAGTGATAAATTAAAACCTATAAAACCTGCACTTCCTGTAACTAATATTATTTCTTTTGACATTTTTACTCCTTTTATATAAATTATATTCTTTAATTATAGTAAAATACCACAATTATAATAAATTTCAAATAATATTGGAAATATTCTTATTGCATTTTCTCTGTTGGCATAGATTTAGTTGATATATTGGATTTGTTCTTATTCTTAGCTCAAAAAAATTAAGGCATAATAATTTAACGCAGAATAATTATTAAGAGTTCTTTTATAAAAATGGGACTTTTTCTTATTAATTTTTATGGCGATGGATTTTATTCATTGTAGCGCCACCGTCTCGGTGGCAGAAATTGGTCTCCATCAACTCATAAACGAAAAACAATTGGATTGCGGATTGCAAAAGATATATAAAAAAATAAAAAAAGGAATTTAATATGGAAGAAGAAAGTATGAGTGATTGGAAAACGGAAAATCCTCTAAAGCCAACAAATATAATGGAAGATTCTATGAGCAATTGGATAACAAAAGGTGCTGATATTGAAGGAGTAGGAACTGTTAATAGATATACCTTGCACATATTTGGAAAGATATTTAATTTGAATTTTTGTTCCTAAACAAGCGATGTAATTGTCGGAGTTCACAGCTTTAGCGTGCTAATTTGACTTCATTTAACGAAATGACCGAAGATTTTAGTTGTATAAGAGAAATAATGGGATATATTATTAGTGGTTAATGTTGAATAATGAAATTCATTGATGAAAAATAGGATATTTTAAGAACAAATGAGTGAAGATAAAGGATATAACTTTATCGCAATGAATTGTGCGTCGAAGTTATGTTGCACGGATATACTGTCTGTGCGTAGGTTAGCTCAGGTTGGAAGCCCAATATACAAATTAAAAGGAGAAATGCATGGAAGACATATTTGATAATATGCAAACTTTAAAACATGATCCAAATGATTTAGATTTTATAGATAGATATAAATTGAAAAAGGCTATTGGGTATCGCCTTTCATTTCGTCTGTTCTTATCCGCAGATAAACGCAGTTTATTAATAAAATAAATAACAATAAAATAATAAAATAATAAAAATCTGTGAAATCTGCGGATAAAAAAATCGTATTTTTCGTGGTAAAAAAAAGGAAGGTAAAAATGAGTAAAGAAAAATTTATTGAGTTGTGTAAATCGTTGAAATGTGAATTGTTAATATGGATTAAATTTTTATTAAATCCAATTCGATATTGGATTTATATTCCATCTTTATGTGGAGTTTTGTCAGTTTATGCGTTAGGAATAACAAATGAAGATAAAGCTTCCAATGAATCGCTTGCAATTGTAATAATGGCTACTGTTTCGCTTATTGCACTTATTTCACTTATTAAAAATCAAAAATATATAGATAAAGTTTTGACAGGTGTTGCAATTGCATTTTTATGTAGAGAGATTCATTTTTATGGGACACATCAAGGAGTTTATATCGTAGTTGCATTAATCGCAATATGGGCTTTTATAAAAAATAAACAAATCTTTTTGGAATTAGAACGCTTTAAATTCTTAAAACTATCTTTCTCTGGTATTATTTTTTCATATTTCATAGCTCTTTTAATTCAAAGAAGAGGGCTAAGACATATTCTTCCAAATGAAGACACTTTGCATATCCCACTTGAGGAAGTTACTGAAAATATAGCTCACAGTTTCTTTTTACTTACAGTTATTATATCTTTGATTGTAGGTAAATATATAAAAAAGGAGATTGTAGATGAAAAATAAGGTTTTATTTAAAGATTGGAATATAAAATATTTTATTTTATTATTATTTTCTGCTGTTTTATATATAAAACTATGGTGTGAGTTTGAATTAACCGCAAGTCTTTTTGATAAAATGGATTACGGAGTATTTTATTATTTAAATAATCTGTTACACAATGACACTTGGTCTCTTTTTTGTGCAATTATAAACACTAGATATTTTGATCTATTTTCAGCTTCTTGTATGATTTTAGTTGCATTATTGTTTATTTTTAAAAGCAAAAGATACTGCATAGTTCGCAGAATCTCTTTATTTGCAATAGTTTGCTTATTTATGGGAATTAGTTCTTATGCTTCGCAATATTTATTTTTAGGGGTAGAAAGAATCAGCCCTACCAGAGAGCATTTAGGAGGTAGTAAATATATGAGAAGGCGGATTATTAAAAAGATGAAAAAACAAGGGAGAAAAATGGATGTGATTTTTTTAGGGAGAAAGCACTTAAATATTGATACAAAAGATGGTTCTAATTTAACATTTCCAAGTGATCATGGAGTTGTTTTGGGGGCTTTTATTGTTGGAATGCTCTTCTATGGAGGAATGAAACTCGGTTTATTGTCATTTGCATTAGGCGTAATATTTTCTATTCCGAGATTATTATCTGGTGCGCATTTTATCACAGATACTTTAGTTGGAACAGTTGTTGTAATTATGCTTTCAACTGCATTTTTTTATATGACACCATTACATTTATATTTTGAAAAATATTCAAGATTAATGGCTCATAAACTTATTAATAAAAAATTATTATACTTTTTACGAAAAATAAAAAAAGGGAGACTTACATAAATCGGCGTTGTTTTTAACGCCGTCCAACAATTGTTTTGACAGGAAAACAGGATTTTCAAGATGAACAGAATCTTTTTGAAAATTTAATATTAAATTTCTTCTTGTTAAGCAGAATAATTAAGAGCAGAATAATTAGGAATAGTTTTTTAATGAGTCGTAATCTTTTCGTTCATTGTTGAAGATTGGTTGAAAAATAAAATTAGTGTAAAGAGAGAATTTGAATTAATTCAAAATTAATAAGAGGCAGAATTATTCTGCTTAATTTTTTGTTTTGGATGGCATTATGTAAAGTTTTACATAAACGAAGTTAAGAACAAGCCCCGAATACTCACATTTAACCCCTTAGGGGTTATTGAATTACCCGATAGGGTAAAAAATAAATAGCCACGGGTTTTTGCCCCGTGGAAGTCATCACACACCTGAAACAATCCCGAATGTGGTTGCACAAAGACTAAAGTCCTTTTATGTATAATATAAAACTAGCTCTATTTCCAAACAACTTCTCCTCTGAACATTAAACTTGAATGTCTTTTTTTCATATTTAAGTCTCTTGCTTTCACTAAAGAACTATAAATTATCTTCAGCATATATGAAACTCTTCGACTTGGCATTTCTACAGTATAACCTTTTCGATGAACTTTTATATATAATTTAATCTTTCCCTTTTCAGAAATATCTGCTCTCACTAAATGTAACTCTATATAGTTTCTCTTCAGTTCTGATATAACTTCAACAACAGTTTTTAACTCTGCTACTTTTTCTCCAGGTGTAAAGTATTTTGTTGTATATCCTGTTATAAATGGAATACTCTTATCCAACTCAATACAGTTTTGACGACTTAATATCATTCCTTCGTCATCCACAAGAATTTCACTCTTGATATTTCCTACAAATGCACAAGGTATTTTTTCCGTAATTTCAATGTTCAAAGTATTTGGAAAACTTTTTGTTACACTTGCAGAATCTATACTAGGAATATCTTCAAGGGAAAGACGAGCTTCTTTTGTATTATAACCTAAAAGAACTGTTTTACCTTTTTCAATATTGATTATATCTAAAATATCAGATTTTTTTTCAGCCCAACGACCAGACGATTTTATATTTATGCCTTGAACAATAAAATGTTGATTTTCATATACACATAAATTTATTAAAAAATTCAAAGAGAAATATATTATCCCAATTGCCAGTATCAATATAAAAAATAATATTGATAACTTTGCATAGGGATTTTTAGGTAATATTTTCCGTTTCATTTAATATTAATCAAATTTTAATTTTTTTGTATGTCTATGAAATTCTTGAATACTACATATCTCAAATCTTTCAATATCTCTCAACGCCTTTAAACCTTCTATTGCAGCTCTTAAACCACTGATTGTAGTTGTAATAGGAATCCCTAATTTCACAGCATCTGCACGCATTTTAATTTCATCAACTTTAGGTCTAGCTCCTGTTGATGGCGTATTAATAATCCAACTGACATCTTCTTCTTTCATCATATCTAAAACATTAGGTCGTCCATTAGATATTTTAAATATGGCTTTTATTCCTTGAATACCTGAATCATATAGTTTTGTTGCAGTTCCAGGAGTAGCATAAATAGTAAACCCTAAATCTAATAAATCTTTTGCCATTGGAACAACAGCATCCTGATCTAAACCACGAACACTCAAGAAAATATTACCACTCTTAGGGATGTCATTTCCTGCTGCAATTTGTGTTTTAAAATATGATAATCCCATTGAATAATCAATTCCCATAACTTCACCTGTTGATTTCATTTCAGGACTTAATGCGATATCTATTCCAGGAAATCTAACAAATGGAAAAACGGCTTCTTTAACACAAGAATAATCTGGAATAACTTCATCAGTATACCCCATATCTTTTAATTTTTTGCCAACCATTAATAAGGATGCAACTTTAGCAAGAGGCATTCCAATTGCTTTGCTCACAAATGGAACAGTTCTTGATGCACGAGGGTTTACTTCTATAATATAAATTTCATCATTTTTTACTGCGAATTGTATATTCATTAAACCACAAACATTTAATTCTTTTGCTAAATCATAAGAATGCTGTCTCATTCGCTCTAAAATATCAGCTGATAAACTCATAGATGGGATAACACATGCACTGTCTCCTGAATGGATTCCTGCTAATTCAACATGTTCCATAATTGCACCAATGACACTTGTTTCGCCATCTGATAAACAATCAACATCAAATTCAATAGCATCCTCTAAAAAGCTATCTATTAAAACTGGTCGTTCTGCTGACGCTTCAACTGCTTCATCCATATATTTTCTTAAATATTTTTCTTTGTAAACGATAACCATCGCACGACCGCCAAGAACAAATGATGGACGAACTAATATAGGATACCCTATTTTATTTGCAATTTCAACAGCTTGTTCAACATTTGTTGCCAAACCATTCGGAGGTTGTTTTATATCCAATTTTGTAACAAGTTTTTGAAAATATTCTCTATCTTCTGTTGCTTCAATACTTTCAGGTGAAGTTCCTATAACATTCACTCCAGCTTCTTTTAATCTTAAAGATAAATTCAATGGAGTTTGTCCTCCGAACTGAACAATAACACCATGACATTTTTCACGCTCGTAAATATTTAAAACATCTTCATAAGTAACAGGTTCAAAATACAACTTATCACTTGTATCATAATCTGTACTAACAGTTTCAGGGTTACTATTTACCATTATTGTCTCATACCCAGCTTCGTGAAGTGCGAATGATGCATGTACACAACAATAATCAAATTCTATCCCCTGCCCTATTCTATTTGGACCACCACCTAAAATCATTATCTTTTTCTTATCACTTGGTTTGCATTCATCTAACTCGCCATAAGTAGAGTAATAATAAGGAGTATATGCCTCAAATTCTGCAGCACAAGTATCAACTAAACTATAAACAGGAACTATATCCAAAGCTTTTCGAGCTTTTCTAACAGATAATTCATCTGAATTTAATAAATATGCAATTTGCACATCTGAATACCCCATTTCTTTTGTTTGTAAAAATAATGCTCTATCTTTACTTAAACCTTCAAGCGTTTCTGCTGATTTTATCTCATCCTCATAAGCGGCTAATTCGTGCATATGTCGCAAAAACCATCTGTCAATCTTAGTTAAATTAAATATTTTTTCTATTCCATAATCTCTTCTTAAAGCCTCTCTAACATAAAAGAGCCTTAAATCATTAGGACGAATTAATTCTGCTTCAATTTCTTCATCTGATAATACTTCAAATTTACTATCCTTAGCATCACAGCCAAAACCAAATCTACCTATTTCTAAGGATCTTAAAGCTTTTTGTAAAGATTGTTTAAAAGTTTTACCAATACTCATTGTTTCGCCTACAGACTTCATTTGAGTTGTAAGTGTGCTGTCAGCCATTGCGAATTTCTCAAATGCAAAGCGAGGAATTTTAGTTACAACATAATCAATTGAAGGCTCAAAACAAGCTGGCGTTTCGCGAGTTATATCATTTTGTAACTCATCTAAAGTATATCCAATCGCCAATTTAGCTGCGAACTTAGCAATAGGAAATCCAGTAGCCTTAGAAGCTAAGGCACTTGAACGAGATACACGAGGATTCATCTCAATAATAATCATTCGTCCAGTTTCAGGGTCAACTGACCATTGAACATTTGACCCACCTGTTTCAACCCCAATTTTTCTCATAACTGCAAGAGATGCATCACGCATTTTCTGATATTCTCTATCGGTCAAAGTTTGTGCAGGTGCAACAGTAATACTATCGCCAGTATGAACTCCCATAGGATCTAAGTTTTCAATAGAGCAAATAATAACAGCATTGTCATTTTTATCTCTCATAACTTCAAGTTCATATTCTTTCCAACCTAATAAAGATTCTTCAATTAGAACTTCATTTGTAGGGCTTGCATCTATTCCGCGTGTAACAATATCATCGAATTCTTCATCTGTATAAGCAATTCCTCCACCAGTTCCCCCCAAAGTAAATCCTGGGCGAATAACTAATGGCATTGAACCAATCTCTTTTTTAATTTCTAATGCTTCTTTCATTGTGTGAGCAGAACCACTATGTGGCATATCAAGACCAATTTCAAACATTGCAATTTTAAATAAATCTCTATCCTCAGCTGTTCTAATAGCTTTAGCATCAGCTCCAATCATTTCTACTCTATATCTATCTAGAATTCCAGAATCATATAATTCTAATCCTAAATTTAATGCAGTTTGTCCTCCTAAAGTAGGAAGAAGTGCATCAGGTCGTTCTCTACGAATAATTTCATGCAGAACATCTTTTGTGAGTGGTTCAATATAAGTTCTATCAGCAAATTCTGGATCAGTCATAATTGTAGCAGGATTACTATTTACTAATACAACTTCATAACCCTCTTCTCTTAATGCTTTACAAGCTTGAGTTCCCGAATAATCAAATTCACATGCTTGACCGATTATAATTGGCCCTGAACCAATCAACATTATCTTCTTAATATCATTTCTTTTTGGCATTTTTTATCCTATTTTTATTTTTTTCATTATATAATTACAATAATATACTACATTATGAAAAAATTTCCATTATAAAAACAATAAATTTCGCCTAAATATCTTATTAAAAGAATTCAAAAATCTCAACAACCATTAAAAATATGGGCGCTGTTCTTAATATCGTCTACCATTTATAAAGATTTTTTAACCACTAATAGACACTAATTGAACACTAATAAAAACA
>JAOZMT010000079.1 GCA_029934175.1 Victivallales bacterium
GCCTGACGATACTTTGCAGGCAAGATGCCTGCGTTACTTTTTGCTTCGCAAGTTTGATTGCTTGTTTGCTCTAAAAAAGGAGAAGGGTTGGAATTAAGTATTATTTTCTATTACTAGCTTTACAATTTAAATATTTTGATAAAACTTGTGTTAAATCTTGATCTGTTTTACACAATAAATAATCAATTCCAATATCAAGACATGAGTTTTTGAAGTTTTCAATATAGGTTGATATTGACTTCTTGTAATCTTCTCTAATAGATTTTGGTGCTGTAAGAATTTGCTGATTGGTTTCACTATCAATAAACCTTTTTGTGCTTTTAAAAGGTAATTCTAATTCATCATTATCTAATACTTGAATTGCAATGCAATCATGTGCAGGAAATCCTAATTTTTTGAATAATTCAGGAAAATTTGTTGATTTATCAATAAAATCAGAAATAATAATGATGACTCCTTTTCGACGAATGGAATTAACTAAATAGTGTAAATATTTTTCGTGACAAGCTTTACCTGTAGGTTTAATTGAAGAAATAGATGTTAGCAATCTATTGATATGACTACCTCTATTCCCAGGAGGAATGAATACTTGATTTTGGTCATTATATGATAGTAAAGATGTATTATCTCCTTGCATATTTGCGATATATGCAAGTGATGCAGCAATCATCGCAGAATATTTAAATTTAGAATAATTTGTTTTGGTGCCTTGATATGCTAATGATGCACTCGAATCTAAAATTATATTGCAATTGAAGTTTGTTTCTTCATAAAAAACTTTAGAATAATATTTATCTGTTTTTGCAAAAACTTTCCAATCAATATACTTGAGTTCATCACCAGGAGTATAGTTTCTGAATTGAAAAAATTCACTTCCAAAGCCATGATTTACACTTTTATGCAAGCCAGAAAGAAAGCTATCAACTGCGATTCGTGCAATTAAATTGTAATTGCTTAATTTTGCTAAAGATTCTAAAGATAAAAAATCTGTTTTATTTGACTTCACGGTTCAAGTTTATCTATTATTTTATTTATAATATTCTCTACAGTAACGCCATCAGCATCAGCATGAAAATTTGTAATAACACGATGTCTTAAAACTGGCAATGCAAGAGCTTTTATATCCTCGATAGATACATTATATCTTCCTTTAAGCAATGCTCTAGCTTTTCCAGTCATAATTAAAGCTTGTGATGCTCGTGAGCCAGCACCCCATTTTATTTGTCGTTTTACATAATCTGGAGCATCTGGATTTTCAGGGCGAGTTGCTCTTGACAATTCAACCGCATAATTTACAACATTACTTGAAACTGGAATATCACGAACAAGTTTTTGCAACTCAATAATATCGTTTGCATGAAAAAGAGTTTTAGGTTTATGTGTTATATTAGAGGTTGTAGCATTAATCATTTCACATTCCTGTTCTTTAGGTAAATAATCTAACCAAATATTCAATAAAAATCTATCTAATTGAGCTTCTGGCAAAGGATAAGTTCCTTCTAGCTCGATAGGGTTTTGTGTAGCTAAAACAAAAAATGGTTTAGCTACTTCGTGTGTTTCTCCATTAATAGTAACATGACCTTCGCCCATAGCTTCTAATAAAGCAGATTGTGTTTTTGGGGGAGTTCTATTTATTTCATCAGCTAAAATAATATTTGAGAAGATAGGACCTTTGATAAATCTAAAAGTCCGTTTTCCAGAAGATTGATTTTCTTCAATAACCTCTGTTCCAAAAATATCAGCAGGCATTAAGTCAGGCGTGAATTGAATTCTATTAAAATCAAGCTCAAAAACTTCAGCAATAGTTTTAATTAGTAGCGTTTTACCTAAACCTGGGACACCTGCAAGTAAAGCATGTCCACCAGCTAAAATTGATATTATAATTTGTTCTATAACATCATCTTGTCCAATAATCACTTTATGGACTTCATTAAAAATATCTTTATTAATATTTTGCGTTTTTTCAATAATTTCTTTTTCTGTCATTTTTTTTCCTTAATTTTCTAAAACTTCATCTAAATTTTTTCGACATTCACAAAAAACCCAATTTAATGTATTAAACAGTTCTTGAATTTGAAGAGGTGCAGAATAAGAATTTGTATGGATTTGTAAAATATTATTTTTTAATACTCCAAACTCCCACGATACACCATTTGAAACCATACCATAGACAGGTATTTGTTTATCTTGTTCTTTATTTACTTGTTGTGCCGCATATATTTCAGCAACAACTTGTCCCCAGCCTTTTATAAAATTATCTTTTTTAGCTTCAACTAAGCATAAAACAGGGAGCTCCACATAACTAGGGTCAAATTTACTTTTTATACCTACCATATAATCAGGAATGCCTTGTAATTTTTTATTTTTTTTGTATTCAAAATAAATATGAGAAAAAGCGTTAAGGTTATTTTCTCTTGCACAAACTCGTATAATCGGAGAAATCAAATTTTCACATATAGCCATTTCATTTGCCGTGCTATTTCTATCTTTAAAATTCAATAATAATTCATTTAAATAATAGTCATTCACAACAAATTCTTTTTCTTTTATAAAATTTGTTTCATAAACTTCAATATTAAATTCTTCTGCAACTTGCTTTAACGATTTAAAATCTGTATATGCCATTTTTTCTCCTTAATGTTCTAAAACTTCATCTAAATTTTTTCGACATTCACAAAAAATCCAATTTAAAACATTAAATAATTTTTGAAGATTAGAAAATGAATAAATTTTACTATCTATTTGCAATAAATTATCTTCAAGTATTCCAAATTTCCAAGTCTCTCCATTAGAAACTAAACCATAAATAGGAACTTCAACAGCATCTTCTTTATTTGCTATTTGTGCAACATACATTTCAGCAGCAACTTGCCCCCAGCCCGCATGAAAGTCATCTTTTTTAGCTTCTCCTAAACATAAAATAGGATTTTTAATAGAAATCGCATCATCGTCAATTATACCCACTAAATAATCAGGAACCCCTTTTAAAGACTCACTACCTTTTAAATCAAATTGAATATGTGACCATACAATTAAATTGTTTTTTCTAGCAACTTCTTTTATAACTGGAGCTATTAAATTTTCACATATTCCAGCTTCAGTCATAATCATAATTTCTTTTAAATTAGCTTCTAGTTGCTCTTTAAAATAATCATTTAATTGAAATTTTTTTTCATTTAAAAAATCACTTGTTTTTATATTAACCCCTAAGTCATTTTTTACTTTCTTTAACGATTTAAAATCTGTATATGCCATTTTTTCTCCTTAATTTTATTTAGGAACAACATTAAGACTATTCATTAGTCGTTCTATAGCTTGCTTATTTACAGGCTTAGTTAAATATCCATCACTTTTCCCTTTAATAGCATCTAATAAATTTTGGTCATCATTTAACGCAGATGTCATTATGATAGTTGTCGCAGGGATATTATTCCTTTTTTCTAAAGCTCTTATTTTTTTAAGAGCATCATGACCATTCATAACTGGCATCATAATATCAATACATATTAAATCATAATGCGAGTCATTTTCAATTGCAGATTGAACAATTTCAACTCCTTTTTCGCCATTTTCAGCTGTCTCACATTCACCATATTTAGACATCATCTTTTTCATCATTATTTTTGTTGCAATATCATCCTCTACAACAAGTATTTTAATTTCTGATTGTCCAATTTCACTATGTGGTTTTTGAATAAAAGATTTACTTATTGTAATCTTATTTCCTATTTTATTGAAAGAAGGGGTAAATTCATAAGCCTTCATCAATAAAAAACCACGCCCATTATCTTCTGTCACATCTTGCTCTTCAACTGCAAGTAAAGACTTCCAATCAAACCCCTCGCCTTCGTCCTCAACTTCTATTTGTAATATATCATTATATAAAATTAATTTATATTTAACTTTTAAATTAAAATTTTCTTTATTTCCATGTTTAACTGCATTTACTAAAACTTCAAAAAGGATTAATTTAAAAGAAAACATATCAATTTCAATGCAATTTTCTTCTATAAATTGACTTGATTTATTTACAATATTGTCAATCTTTGATAAATCTGAATTGAACTCTAACTCTAAAATTTTGTTATTTTTATTCATCATACTTCAACTCCTAAAACAACAACATCATCATCTGCAATACTACCATCAATAAATGCTTCTTTGTTTATTTTATCAACACTTTCAGAAATTGAAAGTTCATTAATATTTGCATTACACATCATCTCTAGTAATTTATCTAAATTAGCCGACCATACTTCTGAAGAATCTCCTCGTTCAATTAATCCATCTGTATATAAATAAAATCTATCACCTTTATTAATTTCAATCGTATGTGGAGTATATGTAATCCCATCAAAAGCACCTAGTATATCTCCATCATATTCTAGTAATTTAGGTTTTCCGTCTTTAGGTAAAAATATAACTGGAGGATGTCCCATATTCACGATAGTTGCCTTAAGAGATTTTCTGTTAATTGTGATATAACAAGCAGTTAAATATTTGCCTAAAGGCAGAACATTAAGTAAAACATTATTGACCATTTCCATGCTTTCATCTGGAGAATAAATAGCAACACAGTTTTGTTGAATTAAAGCTTTTACAGATGCAGTTATAAAACTCGTTCCTAAATCATGACCTGACACATCAGCAATGAAATATCCATAGGTATTGTCTGAAATATCTAAAATATCATAAAAATCACCGCCAGCAGCGTGTAAAGAAGAATAATAAGCTGCGAACTGTGCATTAGGCATATCATCTGGTTGAACCAATAGTGACTGTTGTGCAACTTCTATTTGTTTAAGTTTTGCTGCTTGTGATTCTATTAAAGCTTTTGTGGCAATGCTTAATTTTATATGCAATCCAACCCTAGCATGAATTTCTGCTGGATGAAAAGGTTTAGGAATGAAATCAACAGCTCCTAATTTAAAACCTTTTATTTTAGATTCAATGTCGGTCATTGCAGTTAAGAATATAACAGGAATAAGTTTTGTCTGAGGGGCTTTTTTTAATTTTTGAATAGCTTCAAAACCATCTTCACCTGGCATCATAATATCTAATAAAATAATATCAGGTTGTTTTTCTAATGCAATTTGTCGCCCTTCAGGACCACTTTTTGCAGTTAGCACATCGTAATCTAAATTCAAAAGAGCTTTCTTTAAAATTAAAATATTAGTTAGCGTATCATCAACAATTAGAACCGTCCATCTTTTTTGAGTTTTATCCATTTTGCACCTCGTTTATGCTTGCTTGCAATGACTCTTCTGTAAATGGTTTGTGAATTACGATATTTACACCTGCATCAATCGCATCTTTTGTATCATTTACTTCATTTTGTGTTGTTACCATTATAATAGGTAATTCTTCTTTAGAATATTTTTCTCTAAGTTTTTTAACAACATCTATTCCTGTAAACTTCGGCATATTTAAATCTGTAAAAACAATGTCTGGTTTTGTTTCAAGTATTGCATTAATCGCATCTTCTGGGAATTCATATAATTCAGATTCACATTCCATACGATGTAATATACTCCGATAAATACCTAGGATCATCCTAGAATCATCAATTGCACAGACTTTCATTTTAGTTGATGTCTCTGACTTTTTATTTGATAAAATTTCATCGGCTAATTTATTATTAGCATTTTTTCTGAAAAGATTTATATAAAAATTCAACAAACTTTCAGGAATATCATTAGTAATATAATTTATAGCTAAATCACTAAACATATCATTATCAAGTTGATCTAAAACAATTTTATCCGCTTCTGAATCTATAATAGTTTTTATTAACCGTTTTTGATCATTTTCATTAGGCGTTGCAAGCAAATTTGATATACCAGCTGAGAGCATAGGAGAATAGTTTGTATTTATAGCTTTTGCAGCAGCAGTGCAGACATTATCTATAGGGTCACTTAACCCAGCTGCTAGCGTATAACTTGTTTTCCCCATAGGTAATAAGCCCAATGTCTCATAAGCAGCAAAACGGACATTATCATTTTTCGGTTCATTAAATAATAATTTTCTTATTGGAGCAACAGCACTTTCATCACCAATGTCTCCTAAAACATTTAAAGTATGAATTAATAAATCTGGGTCATCAAGTAATAAGTTTTCAATAAGTATAGGTATTGCCTTGCTCCCAATTTTCACTAATTTACTTTTACCATAAGTTCGAATATATGCGTTATGTGCAACAAGTGTTTCATTTAATTTCCCTAATGCAACATTATCTTGAATCTCTGCAAATGCGTCAATTATCAATAAGTCTATTTGTTTATCAGTTCCCATTCTGTCTGCAAGTCTTTGAATAGCAGGTCCTGTCCCAATCTTTTTTAAAGCAATAATTGCCTTTGCTATATTTCTTTTATTTGCAGTATACAAGTATTCAGAAATTGCATTAACGCCTTCTGATGAAGCTATATCTCCCAAAACTTCTAAAATAACTAATACCAAAGACTCTTCTTCTGCCGTATTTAAAATAGTTAGTAAGTCTGAAACCACATAATCACATCGCAATTCTCCTGCTAATTTGATTAAAAATATCCGTGACTCAATAAGTCCTTCATCCATCAAAAAATCAGATAAACTTTCAGGGCTATTAAGGAAAATCGACATTAATACTTGCTTTAAAGCTGGGACTTTTTCAAGAACCTCAATATCATTTTGTATTAATTTTTTTAACATAGCAATCGAAAATTGTTCTTCTGCTCGTGAAAGTTCAAAAATCAATCTTCGCTGTGCTTTTTCATCAACTTGATCAATATGCGTTAGGAGAACTTCTGTTTTTACAACATCAAGTTCCTTCATACAATGTAAAACTTCATTTATATAATCTTCACTATTAACTGACATTTTAATTCTCCATCTTTTTGCTATATAATATTATTTTTTAATTAACTATAGTATAAAAATAATAAAAATCAAGTAATTTTAAGAAAATTTGAAAATTTATATTAGGAAGAGTATATTATTGCATAGTTCGCAAAAATCAAAGTCATAAGGAAATTAAAGTATGGAAATAAAAGATAAGAAAGTTTTAATAACAGGTTCAGCTGTCCGAATAGGTGCAGCTATAGCGACAAAACTTGCAAGTTTAGGTGCAAAAATAATTATTCATTATAATAATTCTGAAAAAGAAGCTATGTCATTACAAAAAAAATTACCTGGAGCAGGTCATTTATTATGTAAATATAATTTGCAGGATATTGAAAACTTAGATTCTATTTTTAAAAACTTTGAAGATATTGATATTTTAATTAATAATGCGTCTGTATATATTGATAAACCTTTTGAAGATGAAGGAGAGGAAGAGGCAAGTTATCAATATAATATTAACTGTATAGCTCCATCGAAATTAATGGATTTATTTGCACAACACGCAAAATCAAAAACTATAATAAATCTCTTAGATCAAAGAATAAATAAAGAAGGTAATGGCGGTAGTTATATTAAATCTAAGAAAGATTTAGCTAAAAAAACATTATCTTCTGCAATTGATTATGCTCCTAATATTAGAGTAAATGCAATTGCTCCAGGTCCAGTTCTTCCTCCTGTATGGTGTAAAGGAACTGGAATGAAAAAAGAACTTAAAAAAGTTCCTCTAAATAAAAAAGTTGATATGGATGATTTAACAAATGCCTGCATTTTTCTTATTAATAATGAGTCTATAACAGGGCAAATATTATATGTAGATTGCGGACAGCACTTGAAATAAGTCCATAAAGAAAAGTTGAAAATTAAAAATATCAAAAAAAGATGTGATAAAAGTTGAAAAAAAAGAAAAGTATTTTATATTATAAGCTTACTTATATCTAAAATTTATAAACAGTATTTATATTTGTGATTTAACAAAATTAAAAATGGAGAAATATCATGGCACATAAGAAAGGTCAGTCAAGTAGTAGAAATGGAAGAGACAGTAATCCTAAAATGTTAGGAGTTAAGGTTTATGGTGGTCAAACAATTAATGCAGGTGGAATTATCATCCGTCAGCGTGGAACAAAAGTTCATCCAGGTAAAAATGTAGGATTAGGAAAAGATTTTACTTTATTTGCTTTATCAGATGGAATTGTAGAATTTTCTAAAAAAGGTCGTATGGTTAGTGTAGTTTCTGCATAAATCGCATTTTACCTAAATTTATAAATTTGGGTTGTTACGCATTTAAGCGTAAATTTAAACGGGTAAAGTTTTCATTCTAATGAAAAATTTGCCCGTTTTTAATTTATACACTATTTTGCGAACTATGCATTTTTAATTTTCAATCCAAAGATTTTTTTAGACAGAATAACAGGATTTTCAAGATGGACAGGATTATTTTGAAAATTTGATATTAAATTTC
>JAOZMT010000080.1 GCA_029934175.1 Victivallales bacterium
AATAATTATTTAAAAATTTTAATTATTCTGCTCTTAGTTATACTGCTTAATTCTTTATATTGAAAATTCTTATTTTGTTCGAAGTTAAGAAAGAGCCCAGGCTTTTTATCTTTTTCTTAATGCTTTTGTTAAAAATTTATCCAATTGATTGTTGAATAATTGTTTTTCTTTGCTACCGTAAGAACTAGGACCTCCTGTTTCCATTCCCTCAGAGCGTAAATCATCCATTAGGTTTCTGATAGCTAATCTTTGTCCTACATTTGATTCTGTTAAAAAATTACCTCTAGGATCTAATATAACCCCACCTTTTTTTATGACTCGGTCTGCAAGTGGAATGTCAGAAGATATTATTAAGTCATTAGAATTCATAATATCAACAATATGATTATCTGCTTCATCTGCGCCTTGTGCAACTTGTATAAATGATATTAAGTCAGAATAAGGAGTATTCATATAACTATTTGCTACGAAAACAAGTTCAACACTTAATCTTTCTGATATTTTATACAATACCTCTTTAGCCATTTTCGGACACGCATCTGCATCAATTAATATTCTCATTTATTTATGTTTGTGTTATTAAGTTATTTGGGATTTCTAATATAAACTCACTACCTTCTCCTAATTGTGAAATTACTTTTATATTTCCACCGTGTAAGTCAGCAGCTCTATTTACAATTGCTAAGCCAACTCCATCTCCAGGAATAGTCTCCTCGTCAATTCTGTAAAAAGCATGAAATATTTTCTCTAAATTCACATCATCAATACCTAACCCATTATCTTTGACAATGTATTGAGTAAATTCTTCTCCTTTTTTAGATGAAATAGTAATGGAAGGAACTCTATCGTTTGATCGATATTTTACAGCATTTGTGATAAGGTTATTGAATATTTGTTCCATAGCAGACATATCAGCATTACAACTCACTAATTCTTCAATTTTCAAGTTGACATTAGCTTCTTTTAATTGAATAGTCATTGAATCTGATACATTTTTTATGAGTTCATTCATATTTAATTCTAAAATTTGTAGTGATTCTTTACCCATTCTTGATAATCTTAATAAACCCTCTAATAGAATTTCCATTCTTTTAGAGCCATTAATAATATAATTTAATGACATATTAATTTCATCTTCAATAATTTCATAAATTTCATCTTTACTAGCATTATTATCTATTGCTTCTTTAATAGAATCACAAGCATATTTTAGCTCTTCAGAAAATCCTTGAATACTAATTAATGGAGTTCTTAAGTCATGAGATGCGGCATATAAAATTTGCTCTAATTCTTGATTTTTTCTTTGCAAGGAAATGTTTTGAATTGTAATAGTTTGATTTCTTTCTTTTACCTTAGCTTCAAGACTATCATTTAAAGATTTAATTTCTTCAGCATCTTTTTTTATTGTCGTTTGCATATCATTAAAAGAATTAGCTAATTCTGATAATTCTTTAGTTCCTGATATTTTAACTTCTTTAGAGAAATCACCTTGTTTAACTCTTTCTGCACCTGTTTTTAAAGCTTTTAGATTAGAAATAACTCCACCAAAAGTTTTAAAGGAAGCGAAAAGTAAAACTGAAATAGAAATTAAAAAGCTTATAACAGTAAAGTTATAAAATCTTTTAGTTTTATTCATATCTAACTTTATTTTTTCATTAATACCGCTTAAAAGAGAGCCTACTGTTTCAGGTAAAGGAGGAAGATATTTAGATTCTATACTAGTTGCGTGTTTTGCTTCTGTCAATTTAGCCTTTTCACAAAGTTCAACAATCTTTCTGTATGCTTTTGCTTGTCTTTCCTTATTTGCAATAAAAGCTTCATTAAAAAAGTTATGTCTCGTAAAAATAATTGAGTCATTTTCTAAATCATTAATATTTTTTATCCATTTATTTAATTTCTCATACCATTTATCAATATCTTCACTAACAACTTCAATTTCTGAATCTTGTAGAGAATTTTCATCTCTACTAATGATTACATTGAGTTGTTTATAAATATTTTGCTCATCCGTTTCTATTTCAAGATAATCAAGAATTATTTTATTGCTATGCTCATTTTGAATTGCAGTTTTACCTTGTTGTAAGTTTATGAAATAAATTTGAAAGAATAAAGCTCCAGCAAAAATTATAAATAGTGATGTTAATATTACCATTTGTGTTGTTATACTTTTATTTAACATTTTTTGTCTCCATTTGCATAAGTATATTAATATTATGTTGTGATTGTTTATTATTAGATAAATACTTGTCTAACTTAGTTAATTTATCTTTATATTCATTTGTAACTGCCTCAAAAACCATTAGGTTTTTTGACAGCAAATTATATTTAGTAATTTCTTTATTTCTTTTATAAACAATATCTTTAAAGTTACGAATAACATTCATATAATCTGCAACTTTTTCATTATACTTTTTCTTCACATCGGATGAGGCTTCAGTATCAATATTTTCATCTATCTTTTTTTTACTAAAATTAATCATGCAAAAAAGATTTTCAGGTAAAGGTTGTGAACGCCACAAAATTTTACATTTACTATTATAATCTTGATTATTTTCAGCTATTTTCTTTAATGTTAATGAATCAATAGCTATAATATCTGTTTTATTTTTTTTGATAAGATTTGATACAGCTTGATCTTTTGTTAATGAATAATCTATCTTAGAGAACCAATTTTCTATTTTTGTATTTTTTGGCATTTTAGATTTTAAATATGTATTAGGAATAATATATCCAGTCATTGATTTTTTGTCAGTAAAAGTTATGCGGTTATTTTTTGTATCACTTATATATTCACTATCAGATGTAGTTAATAAAACAGCTCTATTATTCCTTGATTCTAATTCACTATATTGATGAACCAATAATTCAGAAATATTGAAATCCTCTTTTTCTTTTGCATATTTTTTAAGTTCAAGAAAAATTGCAGCATTTATGTAAACAGCATCTAGGTTATTATTTTTAAATCCATAGATAAGTTCATCAAAAGAAGTTGCATAAAAAGGTTTGATAGAAATTTCTGTTTTTTTACCATTAAATTTTCCAAAGAAATCTTCCCAGTTTTCTTTACTAAACTCATGTGAGACGGTAGGCATAATACCAATCCTCAATTCATACGGAACTTTTTCTAAAACTTTTTTTGGTATATATATAGAGAAACCTATAAAAAGAATGATGAATTCTACTACAAAGATAAGTAGAATAGCGAGTATAATTTTTTTTTTATTCACTTGATTTTGTCATATAGGTTATTATATTGCGAATTATGCAATAAAGAATAGGTGTCACTAAGAAAAAAATCATTTATCTTGCTTCTTTACGATTTTTTTGGCTTTATTTACTTTTTTTTGTATTAAGTCTTCTATTTCAAACATAGAAAGTCCTTCTACATCCAATTCCAATTCTAAATTTATAGTTTTTTTCATATTTCAATATATTTATAGAAGATAAACGATTAATCATTAGTTATAAAATTATAACTAATGATTAAATTTTTGATTATTTTCCCATTACAGCGTCAATTTTAGCTTTTAAATCATCTGGCTGAAAAGGTTTAACTAAATAATTACTAGCTCCAGCCTTTATAGCTTCCATAACTTGTCCTTTTTCTGCAACAGATGTGCACATAATAATTGGCATTTTTGCTATTGAAGCATCAGCTCTGATAGCTTTTAAGGTCTCCATCCCATTCATTTCAGGCATATTGATATCACATAGCATAAGATCAAAATCTTTAGTATCAGCCAAAATAGCTAATGCTTCTTTTCCATTTCCAGCTTCCATAATATCATCTATTCCCATTCCGACTAAAACTCTTTTTTGAATTTTACGCATTGTTGACGAATCGTCAGTTAATAATATTTTCATTTTATTTGTTCTCCATTGAAACTTCTAGGTTAAATTCACCCCATTCTGGGAACTTCATTGGGATAATTACCCATGGAGCAGATTGTTGTGAATACATTTTATTATCTTTACCAATCATAACTGTAGGCAAAGCAAGCTCTACATTTAACTCTTTTAATTTTGCTCCAGCTGCCCCAGCAATTATATTTATTATTTCAGCCATTCCATCCATTAAATCATCATTAACTTCAGTAATCTCTTCCATAATAAAAGCACCAACCACTTTCTGTGCAGTAGCTGTTTCCATTGTAATTAAAACTGCTCCTTTTACAGAACCAGTTAATCCAATTGAAGCAACTATATCGTTGTTTTCAATAAAACCTTTTTCTTTAAGAAAAGGCTTTCCTCTCATTGAAGGCGCTACAGCACACATAGTTGAAAATGTATTTGTAGTCGCATCAATAAAAGGATTTACCATATTTACATTCATTATTTTATCTCCTTCAAATTCTAATTAAAAAATATATTACACTTACATATATTACATTTTATCAAAAAAACAAGTATTTTTCATAAAAACTTTAATATTTTATTTTCTTTTACTTAAAATATCATTTTCATATTTACTTATATCATTAATCCATGCTGTTCCCGTTGGAACATTTTCTTGAAGACATAAATAATTCCATACATCAGCATAAGGTAATAATTTAGCCTCTTCCATTAATGCTAATTTTTCTGCACCTTTACCTGCCAATTCTAAGTCTTTTAAAATATTTGTAGGATCAAGTAAAGCAAATATTAATGCTTTTTGTAGACTTCTAATTCCTGTTACCCAAGCTCCAATACGATTTATACTTGCATCAAAAAAGTCGGTTGCCAAATAAACTCTATTAAGAACATCTCCTCTAACTATTTCACGACATAAACTCATTAAATCATCATTTAAAATAACAACATGATCAGAATCCCATCTTATTGGACGGCTAACATGAACAAGAACTTCTGGTAAAAATCCTAAAACAGCAGATAGTTTATCGTGAATGTTTTCGGTTGGATGAAAATGCCCCATATCAAGGCATAATAATTTTTTCTTCATTAATGTATAAGCTAGATAATACTCCGAGCTACCAACTACATATTCTTCACTACCAATACCAAATAGTTTACATTCTAAAGCTTCTTTTACTCTCGAATCAATATCATCTTTAAATATTTGATTATAAGAGTCAGTCAGTCTTTCTCTAGGAGCCCATCTATCTGCTGGCAAATCTTTAGCACCATCAGGAATCCAATAATTAACAACAACATCATCATTTAATTCTTTTGCGAAGTGTGCAGATATTTCACGGCATCTTTTAGCATGTTCTATCCAATATTGTCTAATATCATTATCTGCACTTGATAATGTAAACCCTGATTCTGCTTTAGGGTGAGCAAAAAATGTTGGATTGAAATCAAGACCAACTTTTTTCTCTTTAGCCCAATTGCACCAGTTTTCAAATTGCTTAGGTCCTATTTCTGTTCTATCAACTGCATCTCCATCATTTTCTTGATAAAAAGCATGTAAATTTAAACTCAATTTTCCTGGCAGTAACGATATTGATTTTTCAATATCAGATCTAAGTTCATCAGGAGTTCTTGCAACTCCTGGATGATTTCCAGTGCATAAAGTTCCTCCATTGTTGCCACCTTTATTTTCAAAACCAACAACATCATCGCCCTGCCAACAGTGCATTGAAATATCAATATTTTTTAATACTTCAATAGCTTTTTCTGTGTCAATTCCATAATCAGCATAAATTTCTTTTGCTGATTGATAACGCTCTTCAATTTTAGAATCTTTTAAAATTGGAAATTTCATAATTTACTCCTTTTATTATTTTATCGTTTATTTATATTAATATATTTTCTTTCAGTAGCACCTGTATAAACTTGTCTTGGGCGACAAATTTTAGTTTCAGGACTTTCTATCATCTCTTTCCAATGTGCAATCCAACCTGGAGCTCTACCCATAGTAAATAGAACAGTGAACATATTTACAGGAAATCCTAAAGCTTTATAAATAATACCACTATAGAAATCAACATTTGGATATAAATTCCTTTCAACAAAATATTCATCTTCAAGTGCTATTTTTTCAAGTTTTTTAGCAATATCAAGTAATGGATCATGAACATTTAGTTTCTTTAAAATTTTATCACATGAATTTTTTAATATTTTAGCACGAGGATCAAAACTTTTATAAACTCTGTGACCAAATCCCATTAATCTAAAAGGATCACTCTTATCTTTTGCTTTTTTAACATATTTACTGACATCTCCACCATCTCTATGAATAGCTTCTAACATTTCTAATACAGATTGATTAGCACCTCCATGTAAAGGACCCCATAATGCACTAATAGAACCACTTATAGAAGTAAATAAATTCGCATGACTACTTCCTATAAAACGACCAGTTGAAGTTGAACAGTTTTGCTCATGATCAGCATGAATAATTAATAATTTATTCAATACATCAACAACATCTTGATCAATTTGATATTCTTCCATAGGTAAAGAAAACATCATATTTAAGAAATTTTCAACATAATTATATTTATTTTGAGGATATACAAACGGTTGTCCTTTAAATTTTTTATATGCATAACTCGCAAGAGTAGGAACTTTAGCTAAAATTCTTATCATACTTTTTTCAACTTGTGCAGGGTCATGTGGATCTAAACTACTTCTATAGAAAGAAGACATTCCAGTTAAAGCAGATGACATTAGCCCCATTGGATGTGCAGTTTTAGGCCATACATCATAATATTTTCTAAAATCTTCATTTAATAATGTATGTCTCGATATGCGTGTCGAAAATGCATCAAATTCATCTTGTTTTGGTAATTCACCATTGATTAATAAATATGCAACTTCTAAGAAAGTAGAATTTTCACATAAATCTTCAAGGTTATATCCTCTATATCTTAAAATCCCTTTTTGTCCATCCAAATAAGTTATTGAACTTTTTGTTGAACCTGTGCTTAAAAAGCCATTATCCATTGTGATATATCCTGTTTGATTTCTCAAAGCTGATATATCAATCGCTTTTTCATTTTCCGTTCCTTCTATAATAGGAAATTCATAAGTTTTCCCATCTAATATTAATTTTGCAACTTCACTCATACTTTTATTTCTCCTTTTTGTTTTTTAATCTATCTAATGCTTTGTAGGCTATGTCTTTTCGATAAAATACATCTTCCCAAGTAATTTCATTTACAGCACTATAAACTTTTTCTATTGCTGAATTGATATCAGCACCTTTTGCAGTTACACCTAATACACGACCACCAATATTAACGATATCTTTACCGCTTAGCTTTGTGCCTGCATGGAAAACTACAGCTCCATTTTTTTCAGCTTCTTTTAAACCAGATATTGCATATCCTTTTTTATAAGATTGTGGATATCCTCCAGAAGCCATTACAACGCATACCGCTGTTTCATCTAACCATTCTAATTTTACTTCTGATAATTTACCTTCTGCCGTTTTCAACATGGCATCACATAAATCACTTTTCATTCTCATTAAAACAGCTTGTGTTTCAGGGTCACCGAAGCGGACATTAAATTCTAGAACTTTTATACCTGTTTCTGTTACCATAATACCTGCATAAATAATTCCTTTGAAATCCAAATTTTCTTTTTGGATACCGAGTAAAAAATTATCTAAAACCTCTTTTTGCACAATTCGCATTAATTCATCGTCAGCAACTGGGGCAGGGGAATATGCACCCATTCCACCAGTATTTGGACCTAAATCGCCATCTTCAAGTCGTTTGTGATCTTGAGATGATGCTAATGCTTGAATTGACTTACCATCGCAAAGAGCTAAAATAGAAACCTCTTCTCCTATCAACAACTCTTCAATTAAAACATTATATCCAGCTTGACCAAAAGAACCTTTAAAACAATCTGCTACAGCTGATAAAGCAACGCTTTCTTCTGATGTTACAAAAACACCTTTTCCAGCCGCCAAACCATCAGCTTTTACAACAACACCTTTTGCACAGTTCGCAAATTGTTGTTTTATATACTCCTCTGCATCTTTTTGATTTGAAAAATCTGCGGATTGTGCAGTTGGGATATTATATTTATTCATAAAGTTTTTGGCAAAAGTTTTACTACCTTCTAATTCAGCAGCAGCTTTAGTTGGTCCGAAAACCTTTAGACCTTTATCATAAAAATAATCTGTTATACCACCACAAAGCGGAACTTCTGGACCAACGACAGTCAATTCACAATTATTACTAATTGCACAGTTCGCAAGTTTATCGAAGTCTTCAACTCCAATATTTTGACATTCAAAATCCAATGCAATACCTGCATTTCCTGGAGCACAAATAACTTTATCAACTAATGGACTTTTTGCTAACTTCCAACAAATTGTGTGTTCGCGTCCTCCACTTCCTATTACTAATATATTCATAGTTCTCCTCTTTTGTTTTT
>JAOZMT010000081.1 GCA_029934175.1 Victivallales bacterium
AATCTATTCATTTATATTTTCTTATTTTAGACTAATAGCTTTTTTGACTGCTTTGATAATTTCTTCTGTAGAAATACCTGCTCTAGCTAAGATCTCTTCATATTTTCCTGATTCTCCATACTTATCAGAAACCCCAACTTTAACAACTGGAATTGGATTTGTCTCTGAAATTAAAGATGCAACTGAACTTCCAAGACCACCAAAAATATTGTGTTCTTCAACTGTGACTATCGCCCCTGTTTCAGTTGCAGCATTCGCAATTATCTTTGAATCTAATGGTTTAACTGTAGGCATATCAATAAGTCTAGCATTAATTCCTTCTGTTTTCAATTGCTCAACTGCACATCTCGCAAATCTCATTGGAATTCCACAACCTATAATTGTGACATCAGAACCATCATTGACTGTTATACCTTTCCCTATTTCAAAATTAATATTTTCATCATATTCTTGAGTAATTGCTTCACGAGATAGGCGTAAATAAACAGGACCTTCATATTTAATCATCTCTTCTACAGCTTTTTTAGTTGTTGTAATATCAGAAGGACATAAAACTAAAATATTAGGGATAGCCTGCATTACTCCCATATCTTCTATGGTTTGATGACTCGCTCCATCTGCAAAATCAGATAACCCTGCATAGCCTCCAGCAATTTTCACATTTAATTTATTATATGCGACCAAACTTCTTACTGGATCTCCAGCTCTTAAAGCTAAGAATAAAGCAAAAGTTGAAACTACTGGAATCATTCCTGTTGAAGCCATTCCTGCTGCAGCACTTACCATATTTCCTTCTGCTATTCCAAAATTAAAAAATCTTTCAGGATATTTAGTTCCAAATAATTTTGTTTGTGTACTGCCTGATACATCAGCATCACACACTATCAAATTTTCAACACTAGATCCTAGTTCAACTAATGTTTCTCCAAATATTAATCTTTGTGGTTTAGACATTATATACCTCTCTTATAAATTGTTTAATGTTGCTGTTAATTCAGCTTCTGCATTGGCAAAATCTTCTGCATTGATTGGTTTACCATGCCATGCTGCTTGACCTTCCATAAATGAAACTCCTTTCCCTTTAACTGTATGTGCAATGATGACGACTGCATCATTATCTTCATTAGCTGCTTTAATTGTTGATTCTAATTCTTCACAATCATGCCCATTACACTCCATTGTTTTAAGTCCAAAAGCGTTTAATTTACCTTTTAAGTCGTTCATAGGCATAATTTCTTCTTTAGTTCCATCCAGCTGAACATTATTTTTATCAATAATCACTGTTAAGTTTGATAAATTCCATTTTGCGATTGATGCAAATGCTTCCCAATTTTGTCCTTCATCAAGCTCTCCATCTCCACAAATAACATAAGTTCTCCATTTTTCATTTTTTACCCTTGCAGATAGAGCCATTCCAACACCTACTGATGCTCCTAAACCTAATGATCCCATAGACATATCCACTCCAGGGCATTTACTCATACATGGATGTCCTTGTAATATAGAACCTGTTTGTCTAAGTGTCCCTAGTATTTCCTTATCAAAAAAACCTTTGCGTGCTAGTGTAACATATAAAGTTGGTGCAGCATGACCTTTACTTAATACAAAACGATCTCGCGTTTCAAGTTTTGGATTACTAGAGTCTATATTCATAAACTGTTCATATAAAACAGTTGTTATTTCTGCACATGAATAACTTCCTCCTGTATGCCCACTTCCTGCTTTATGGTTCATCTCAAGAACAGTTAATCTAAGTTCTTGTGCCGTTTTTTGTAATTCTTTTGTTGTCATTTTATCTCCTTTTTTATAAATTAATAGTATATTGTATACCATTAATCTGAAATTTCAAGTTTTCACAATTATTTTTTTATATTTTTTACAGCCTATTAAAATAAGAAATATTATTATTGCACAAATTCTTTACATTCTAACTTGTTATTAAAGAATCTTTGTGTAGGGTATGCAAAGTCAATATCTGCATATTCCGCAAATCTAATTAAAATTTCTTCCCATATTTCTTCTTCACTTGTTCTTCTTTTTTGAGGATTTGAAAGATATCTAATAGTCAACATAACTCCAGAATCTTTAACAGAAGTGTAAACAGTAGGAGTTAGATTTTTATACATAATCATAAAATTTTTAGAAGATTCTCTTACATACTTCTCTGCTTTAGCTGATATATGTTCAGAATTTTTATTAGCAACATCTAATAATATTTTTTTTGCAGTCTTCCAATCACTTTCAAATGTTAATAAAACAGGGATTTCATTCCATATAAATTTAAATCCTTGTCCAAAATTCGCAATTGGAGAATTTAGAATAATACTATTTGGCAAATGCATAACTCGCCCTGTGCTTTGGTCTGCATCAACCCAATTGCCTATTTCCATTAAAGAAAATCTGAAAAAATGAATATCTATCACATCGCCTTTTAGATCTCCAATTTCAACTCTATCTCCAATAGAAAAAGGATTTTTCCAAACAATATATACCCAGCCAGCAAAACATTTTACTATATCTTGCAGTGCAAATGAAATACCAAGTGTTAGAAAACCAAAAATTTCAGTTATTTTTTCTCCTGATTGTGAAATAATAGCAAAAAATATCAAAATTATAAAAATATAATAAACAGTATTTATAGTCTTACGACCTTTATACCTTTTCTCAGGGTCATTAGTGTTTTTCCAAACAATTCGCATAATTGCTACTTTTAATAAATATAAAAATAACAATATTGTAAAATAGGAAAGCAAGGAATAAATCTGTGCCTCAGCAAGACCAGTTAAACTTTGTATTTTAGAAAGAATCATTTTTGAATAGAACCTACAATATCATTTAATTCACTATAAATAAAACCACCGTCAACAATTGTAGCGACAGCTTTTCCTTTAGCTTTATACCCATCAAATGGAGTGTTTCTAGCTAATGAATAAAAAGATTTTTTGCAAATAGTATGTTCTTTATTTAAATCAAGAATTGTAATGTCTGCATCTTTACCTTCTATTATAGTTCCAAGTTTTTCCATTTTTAAAACATCGGCAGGTCCTTTTGTGAATTTTGAAATAAAATCACTTATGTTTAAAACTTCTTTATGATATAGTTCAGTCAAACATACAGATACAGCTGTTTCCAATCCAATAATTCCAAAAGGTGCATAATTAAACTCAACAAGTTTTTCAGTTTCACTATGAGGTGCATGGTCAGTTGCGATAACAGAAATCGTCCCATCTCTCAAACCTTCAATTAACGAAAGTCTATCTTCTTCTGATGCAAGCGGAGGGTTCATTTTGTAATTAGTATCATAATATTTTATATTTTCATCTGTCAATGAGATGTGGTGTGGAGTAACTTCTGCAGTGACTCTAACTCCTTTAGCTTGTGCATCACGCAATAAATCAACACTTTCTTTAGCGCTAATATGCTGCATGTGAATATCCCAATCAGTATCTCTTGAAATCATAATATTTCTAGCAATCATCAGTGCTTCAGATGTATTTGGTATTCCTTTCATTCCTAAAACAGTTGACCAATATCCTTTATGCATAACTCCACCAGTAAATTGGTCTTCATCTTCACAATGATCTAAAATAGGCAAGTTAAAAGTTTTAGAATATTCAACAATATTTTTCATTATTTCAAAATTTTGAATACAATGCCCGTCATCTGTTAATGCTACAACACCAGCTTCTTTTAAACTGCCAATTGATGCCATTTGCTTTCCATTTCCGCCTTTAGTCATAGCTCCTGATGGATAAACCTTTACGACTCCATCATCTCTAGTATGTGTGCGAATATATTCAATAGTAGCAGTTGAGTCAGCCGCAGGGTTAGTATTTGGCATTGCAACAAGTGAAGTAAAACCACCAGCAGCAGCAGCTCTAGTTCCCGTCTTTATTGTTTCTTTATGATTGCCTCCAGGTTGGCGTAAATGCACATGCATATCTATAAACCCTGGAGATATAATTAATCCTGAAACATTGATAATTTCAGCATCTTTAATCGTTTCTGAATTTGCAAATTTCCCATTTTGAATACCAACATCCATAACTTTATCGATATTTTGTTTAGGATCAATTACCCTACCACCTTTTAAAATATAATTATTTTTTTTCATTGTTTAAAAATCCTGTTATTAAATATAAAACGCCCATTCTAACCGCTAAACCGTTTGTAACTTGTTCGAGAATTACAGATTGTGGACCATCTGCAATTTCAGAATCTAACTCAACCCCTCTATTTATAGGACCAGGGTGCATTATCAAAGCATCTGGAGAAAGATATTTTATAGTTCTTTTATTTAAAGCAAAGTATTTTGAATACTCTGCTGTGCTTGGGAAAAAACCGCCCTCTTGTCGTTCTTGCTGTATTCTTAACATATTAACTACATCTGCACCTTCCAAAGCATCTTGTATTTTATCACAAACTCTAACGCCAATTTGTTCAAATTCTCTAGGAACAAGTGTTCTTGGTCCACAAATTGTAACATTAGCACCCAATTTTAATAATCCCCAGATATTACTTCTAGCAACTCTTCCATGTAGAATATCTCCAATAATAGAAACATTTAATCCTTTTATAGAACCTTTTTTTTCTCTCATTGTAAAAATATCTAATAATCCTTGTGTAGGATGACTATGTGCACCATCACCTGCATTAATAACGCCAACATTAAGATTTTTTGCAAGAAAGTCAGCCGCGCCAGGGGCAGAATGTCGTATAACAACTAAATCAACTTGCATTGCCTCAATATTTCTAACAGTATCAAGTAAAGTTTCACCTTTTTTTAAACTACTCGTTGATGCAGAAATATTAATAGTATCAGCACTTAACCTTTTTTCTGCAAGTTCAAATGATAATATAGTTCTTGTGCTAGGTTCAACAAAAAAATTCACAATAGTTTTCCCACGCAATGCAGGAACCTTTTTTACATTTCTTTGATTGACCTTTTTAAATTCTTCTGCTGTATCTAAAATTTCAGTTATTTCATCAGCATTTAAATCATAAAGACTTAATAAATCTTTTTTCTTCCAAATATGATCCATTTTCATACTCCTCTTTTATTTTTATCCCATATAAATTTATGAATTTGCAATTGTAGCCTAGCAGGAACATTATCTTGAAGCATTAATTCAACTAATTCACTAGCACTTATTGAATCCAAAATTGGACTCAGTAATATATTATTTACTTTATCCGACAATTCATATTCATCAATTATTTTTATAGCATAAATATAATCATTGAAGTCAGAAATAACAAATTTAACCTCATCTTTTTCTGATAAATATTGAAAGTTTGAATACAAGTTAGATTCAAATTCTCCACTTGATGGAGTTTTGCAGTCTAAAATTTTAATGACATCTTTAGGTAATACTTCTATAGGATAAGAACCATTGGTTTCTATCATAACTTCAAAACCTTCAAATAGTAATTTTTCACATAATGCAAGCGTGTTATTTTGTGCTAAAGGTTCTCCACCAGTAATTTCAATAAGATTTACTTTTGATTTTTTAGCTTCTTCAACTATCTCGTCAACAGTTTTTTCAACCCCACTTTCTGCGAGTAATGCAAATTCTGTATCACAATATTTACATCGTAAATTACATCCAGCTAATCTTATAAAAAAAGTTAATTTTCCTGCGTGTGATGATTCTCCTTGAATACTCTTAAATGTTTCAGCTACAATTAAGGTTGGTGACATTATCGTAAAATACAGTTTCTTAAATCTGAAATAACACTAGAAGCATCTAATTTAACAGATTTATTCACGCTATCAACACATCCATTATAATCATTAGTCCAATCTTGTAATAGAGCAATATTAAAATATATATTTGCAGCTTTTCTTCTAGCAACAGATGCTATTCCTATATCTTCACCTAAACTTTCTTCATATAAATCTGCATAAAAACTAAGAATTTTAATCATTTGACTTGTTGGAATATCATTAAAAGATAACACTTCAACTCCACTAGGCGTATTAATTAATAATTTATCATTTTCAAAAACAGCCATACCCCTTAAAGTTTTACTGTCATTTGTTACAATTCCATCTCTCCCGTCATAAGGATATTTTGTCATTAAATTTTTAACTAAACCTTTTAAGTTTGCGAGTTGTGCAAATCTTGCTTTTTCTCCTTCTATGTGTTCTGGAAATAGCTTTTGAATATATTGTTCTTGTGTTCCAGTGGAGTCAACTTTATAAATTGATGGTCGCTCTGATGCAAATGGTCTATTATCATTAAGCCACTTTTCATTTAATTGTGAAATAGAAATAGGCTCAACAACAGTTCCTTTTGCCAAAGTAGAAACAACTTTTTCAATAGGTTTGACAATATCCTTTATCGGTGCTGATACAATTTTTTCAGTTATTTTATCCTTAAACACAGGGGGTAAAAATGATGAATCACCTTCTCCTGTTTCAATACATTTTAACCACATTGGCAATCTTTGTTTCCAAGCATTAACCCAAGAATATTTTGATAATAATGCTGAGTTGTGATATAATCTTAAAGTAGGGAGTATGTTTTCGTTAGACTCTGCATTATATAATTTTCTTAAAGTAATAATAAATCCAGAAAGTTGCTTGTATTCTTTATCATCTTTTAATGAATCAAATATTTCTTGATCACTGATTTGAGTATTTGACAAATATCTTAAAACACTAATAGCAGGGTCTACTTCCTTAATTCCATATTCTAACATTTTATCAACAACAACTGTAGCAAACTCATTTGCGTTTGCATCTTTGTTTAAATATTTTGAAATAATTAATTGCACACCTGCTTGTCTTTTAATTTTTAATGAAGAACTTGAACTAAATGCGGACTGTGCAAGTTTAGTCGCTTCTTGAACATTTCCCTTAGTGAAATTTGATGTTATCTTAGGATTTAAATCATTTATCTCTGGTTGTTCAACATAATCATTTCGTCTTAAAAATGGAAATTCTTCCATTAATCCTGTTTTATTTAAAAGAGGGTCTAATACACCAAAAAACCATAAAAGACTTAAACCTATGACATTAACACTACCATAAGTTGCGACCTTAAATAAGAAACTCGACTTCTTTTTAATTCTTTGCCTTGACCTTGCAGGAGGAATGTTTCCCTCGGTCTTCGTTTGCTTTTTAGGAACAAATGCTGCTCCTTTTTTCTTTTTAACTGATGTTTTTGATAATTTTTTTATAATGTCACGATATGACGGTCTATCAAATTTATCTTTTGATATCATTAACATAATTAGATCCGATATATTTTTAGGAATAGAAGGTCTAATTTCTATTGGAGACTTAGGTGTTTTTAAAAATCTTTCACGCACTATTCCTTCTAGATCATCATTATTTTTGCCCTTAAATGGAGTTTCTCCAGTTATAAGATGATAGAAAGTTGCACCTAAACTGTAAACATCCCCTGAATATCCTTCAGTTCCTTCTTTAGCTTGTTCTGGACTAACATAATGTGGGCTAAACCAATTCCCATCAGCACTATTTTGTGAGGAATCAGTATTTATTTGTGCCAAACCGAAATCTGATATTTTAGCCTTACCGTCTGAGTCAAGCATAATATTGCCAGGTTTTATATCATGATGAACAATTCCATGTCTTTTTGCATTATCTAAACCTTCTGCAACATCAATCATCCACGCTATAACAGAATCCAAAGGTAATTGAATTCCATCTATTGTTGCTTTTTTTAGAGAATATTCTAAAGAACCACCATTCATATATTGCATTACAATATAAGGCACACCTTTGCATTCTCCACAAGTAAATATAGGAACTACAGCATAATGATTAATTGTAGCTGCTGTTCTTGCTTCGTGCAAAAATAGTTCTGCTTGTTTTGGATCTTTTGAAATATCATCATTTAAAACTTTTATAGCAACTTCTCTTCCTAAAGCAACATCAATTGTTCTGTAAACAGTCGCCATTCCACCTTCGCCGCTAATTTCTTCCAATAAATAATTATCAAACCATTTAGGAACAGTTATTTCTTCTGAACAAGAAGGACAATCAATAACAGAAAATGGTTCAAGGTGTGTAACATTTAATTTCTGTCCACACTTTGAACATGCTATTTTTAAATATTGTTTATCTTCTACTTCTTCAGACTTTATTTCTTCACTCATAATTTTATCCTCTTAATAAATTATTCAATATTATTTATAAATTTTGCATAAGTCGCAAA
>JAOZMT010000082.1 GCA_029934175.1 Victivallales bacterium
ATGTGGAATGCTATTTAGATTTTTTTGCTTTTATGCTTGAGATGGACTTTGTGAGGTCTGTATTAACATAAATTAACTCATTACACTAATTTTATTTTTCACCTAATTTTTTAACAATGAACGAAAAGATTACGACTCTTAAAAAAACTCTTCCTAATTATTCTGCTCTTAATTATTCTGCTTAACAAGAAAAATAATAATATTAAATTTTCAAAATAATTCTGTCAATCTTGAAAATCCTGTTATCCTGTCTAAAAAATTATTGAATGGCGTTAAAAACAACACCAATATATCTTAATCATTGTATTTAAATTGTAAAATAAACAACTAAAAAAACTATATCTACTTGAAAAATTGAAATAAGATGTTAAGTTATTTTTTGTATATTGAAATAGTAAACATTTCTAAGTATTGAAAATACCAATTTTAACAAATAAAAAGGAGGTTCGATGATGAGTGTTATGGTTGAAGGTGGCAAGCTGGATAAAATTATATTAGGATTAAATTCTGAATATGATATTTATGCTCCAGTTTTAAAAGAAAAAAGAGGGCGCTTTTCTGATACAGATTTAATAAAATACGATAAAATTAGTTCTATAGAAGAAATCGTATGGGATAAAAAAAGTACCTATTCTCCAAAAGAAATTATATTTCCTATAACTCAAAGACTATTTTATTTTACAGGAGATAAACAGACAGAAGTTATTGATAATTCAAAGAAAACAATGATATTTCTACGAGCATGTGATATTAATGGTATATCAAGATTAGATGATATATTTTTGAAAAATGGCATAGAAAAAGATGTTTATTATCAAAGATTAAGAGAAAAGGTCACATTTGTTTTAATGGAATGTTCTTCATCTTTCGATAACTGCTTTTGTGTGTCAATGAATACAAATAAAACAGATAATTATAGTATTGCAATGCGTAAAGATAAAGATCAATATTTAGTTGAGATTAAAGATGAAAAATATAATGATTTATTTAAAGATAAAGGCGGTAAGGTAGATTTTCAGCCACAATTTATTGAAGAAAATGCTATTAAGGTAACTACTCCTGATGTTGAAGAAATGCCACAAACTATTTATAACCATGAAATGTGGGATGAATATAATGCACGATGTACTTCCTGCGGAAGATGTAATACAACTTGCATAGGTTGTTCATGTTTTACCTCTACAGATATAGCTTATGAAGAAAATGAAGAAGTAGGAGAAAGACGCAGATGTTGGTCTGGGTGTCAGGTAGATGGATACTCGAATATGGCAGGCGGGCATGAATTTAGGAAGACTAAAGCGTCAAGAATGAGATTTAAAACATTGCATAAAGTATATGATTTCAAAAAGAGATTTAATAAAAATATGTGTGTTGGTTGTGGACGGTGTGATGATAATTGTCCTGAATATATATCTTTTTCTAAATGTATTAACAAATTAACCGAAATAATTTAGGAGATAAAAATGAGTAAAAACCCTTTTGATTTTGAAAAATGTGAAATTCTAGCAATAGATATACTTACAGATATTGAGTTTACCTTTAGAATTGCAACAAGTATAACTCCCAACCACGGGCAGTTTTGTCAAGTATCTATACCTAAAGTTGGAGAAGCACCTATTTCAGTAAGTGGTGCTGGAGAAGGTTGGATTGAACTAACAATTAGAAGCGTGGGAATATTAACAAAGAAAATTTTTGAGCTTAAAATTGGAGACTTTTTATATATTCGTGGTCCTTATGGAAACGGATTTGATTTGGATATCCTAAAAGATCACCATGTTGTTATTGCAGGTGGAGGATCAGGAGTTGCTCCTGTTAGAACTTTAATAAATTATCTTTATAATAATGAAAACTATGCAAGTAGTGTTGATTTAATGTTTGGATTTAAAACTCCAAAAGATATTTTATTTAAAGATGAGTTAGAAAAGTGGGGCGATAAATTCAATACAATTATCACGGTAGATGATGCTTGTGGGGTTGATGATGGAGTTTGTGAAGGTTTAATAACAAAGTATGTAAAAGATATTAAATTATCAGAGTTTTCAAAGATGAAAGTTATTATTGTAGGACCACCATTAATGATGAAGTTTACAGCATTAGAATTTATGAAATATGGAGTTAATAAAGATAATATTATTGTATCATTTGAAAGAAATATGTCGTGTGGATTAGGTAAATGTGGACATTGTAAAATTGATGAAAAATATGTTTGCCTTGATGGACCAATTTTTAGCTATGATGTTGCAGAAAAATTAATAGATTAATATAAGGAGGATATTATGAGTATAGATATGAATGTGAAAAAGTTGACAAAGAATGCTTATAGAGTTACAAAGCATCGTGGGAAGACAGCGTTAAGAATAAGAGTTCCTGGAGGTCATTTGAAGGTTGAATTTTTGCCTTTAATTCAAAAAATAGCAGAAAAGTATGGAAATGGTAGTGTTCATTTAACAACACGACAAGGATTTGAAATACCTGATATTTCTTTTTCAAAAGTAGATGAAGTTAATAAGTTAATTGAACCTATTTTACAAGGAATGGAAATTGAAAATGGAGTTCAAATAAAAAAAACAGATGAGGGATATCCAGCAGCTGGAACAAGAAATGTTGCTTCATGCATCGGTAATAGAGTTTGCCCATTTGCAAACTTTGATACAACTAGCTTGGCTCTTAAAATTGAGAAAAATATTTATCCGAATAACTATCATGTAAAAATAGCGATTACAGGTTGTCCTAACGACTGTATCAAAGCTCACATGCAAGATATAGGAATTATAGGAACAGCTATGCCTGAATATGATATTGATAGATGTATTGATTGTCAAGCATGTCTGAAAAATTGTAAAAGTAGAGTAACTGGAGCAATATCATCTAAAAATGGAAAAGTTGTTCGTGATGAAAGAAGATGTATTGGTTGTGGAGAATGTGTAGGTAAATGTCCGACATCTGCTTGGACTAGAAATCCTAAAAAATATTATCGCTTAATTATTATGGGTAGAACAGGGAAAAAGAATCCACGCATAGCTCGCACATTTATGGAATGGATTGACGAAAAAACGGTTTTAGCTGTTATTATGAATACCTATAAGTTTGTAGAAAAGCATATAGATACAACTTTACCTAAAGAACATATTGGTTATATTGTTGATCGTGTAGGTTTTCCAGAATATCGCCGTATGGCTTTAGAAGGTATTGTATTACCACCTGAAGCTAAAGTAGCAAAACAAATAACTTGGGGTGGATATCAATACGAAAAAGACACTTTCATAAAATAGAAAATAATTAATAAAAAATATCAAATTAGGAGAGAAAATGTATTTAGAAACAGTAAAAAACATGGCTTCTTTAGCCAAGAAAAAAGTTGAATTTTTAGAAAGTTCATTGTTGGGGTATTTAACAGCGTCAGCACTGGCTGGTGTTTATGTCGGATTAGGAATTGTATTGATTTTTATACTTGGAGGCTCTATTGGAGCAGTGCCATATAGAGGACTTGTTATGGGGGTATCTTTCGGGATAGCATTGACATTAGTTGTTTTTGCAGGTTCTGAACTTTTTACAGGAAACAATATGATAATGACACTAGGGGTATTAAACAAAGAAGTTAAAATTATTCAACTTCTAAAAGTTTGGTGTTGTTCTTGGATAGGAAATTTAATTGGCTCATTATTCTTAGCATATTTAGTTGTAAATGCAGGATTAGGAGATGCAGTTGTAGAGTTTATAGGAAAGGTTGCAGCTAAAAAAATGAATATGCCTATCTCAAATCTATTTTTCAAAGGTATTCTTTGTAATTGGCTAGTGTGTTTAGCTTTATGGACATCTGCACGAGCCAAAAGTGATTCTGCTAAATGTATTTTGATTTTTTGGTGCTTGTTTGCATTTATCGCAAGTGGATATGAACATAGTATTGCAAATATGACTATATTTGGTTTATCATTATTTAGTGAGCATAGTGAATTGGTAACTTGGGGGGGGTTTGGATATAATATGCTTTGGGTTACTCTAGGAAATATCATTGGAGGCGGTTTCTTTGTAGGAGGTCTTTATCATTTTGCTAGTAAAAATAATAAAGCATAATTATTGCTGAAAATATTCTAAAAAAATAATACCCTGTATCCGTATGGGGTTGTTGATTTACTTGGAGCGTTGTCCATCTCGGAGGCGCTCCTTTTTTTTAATCTTCTAATTTCATGCGCTAGGAGTTCTTTAATTCTTCTTTTATAATTTGATTTTTAAATTATAATTTATCTTCTTCCCCTGATTCATTCTCTTTATTATGAAAATATTTCTTATTATTTTTTAAAAACACTAGACTTTTCAGGTGCTTTGAAGTATATTATAATATACTTTTTTATATAAAAATTAAAACATCTAGGAGATTATTATGAATAATAAATTTATGCAAGACTTTATGAACAATTTTCAATATGACGGATTAACATTTGACGATGTTTCATTAGTAACACAATATTCTGATTTTTTGCCAGATGAAACAAGTTTATCTACAAACATTACAAAAAATGTAAAATTAAATATGCCGTTCGCAAGTGCAGCGATGGATACAGTTACTGAAAGTGAAATGGCAATAGCAATGGCATGTTTAGGTGGAATAGGTGTAATTCATAAAAATTTATCAGTTGAAGAACAGGCTGCAAAAGTAGCAAAAGTAAAACATTATTTAAATGGTGTTATCAAAAAACCTGTTACATTTAATCCAAATATGACTCTTGGAGAAGTTAATGCTATAAAAGAGAAAGAAAATATAGATTTTTCTGGATTTCCTATTGTAGATGAAAATGGTATTCTTGTTGGGATTTTGACTGCAAGAGATGTTAAGTTTGCTACAAGCCAAAGTAATAAAATATCTGAAATAATGACAAGAAATTTAATCACTGCTCCAGAAGGAACATTGTTACAAGAAGCGTTTGATATTATGTCAAAACATCGTGTTGGTAAATTACCAACAGTTGATAGTGAAGGCAAATTATCAAGATTATATAGTTTTTTAGATGTGAAAACCTTAATTGATAATGACAAACCTAATTATAATAGGGATTCGGAACATAGATTAATCGCAGCTGCAGCAATTGGACCTTACGATGAAGAAAGAGCTGCTGCACTAATCGCAAAAGATGTTGATGTTTTAGTTGTAGATACTGCTCATGGTCATTCTAAAGGTGTTATTGAAACTGTTAAAATTTTAAAAGATAAATATGGAGATAAAGTAGATATTTTAGCTGGTAATATTGCAACAGGTGAAGCTGCAAAAGAATTATTAGATGCTGGAGCAGATGGTGTTAAGGTTGGTATTGGTCCAGGCTCAATTTGCACAACTCGCGTAGTTGCAGGTGTTGGAATTCCTCAAATTACAGCAATTCATAATGCAAAAAAATTAATTGGAGATGAAATACCAATCATTGCAGATGGAGGCATTCAACAATCTGGAGATATTGCAAAAGCTATTGCAGCTGGAGCATCTTGTGTAATGATGGGGTCTGTTCTTGCTGGAACAGAAGAAAGTCCTGGAAGAAAAATATATCATCAAGGTAGAAAATTTGTTGTTTATCGTGGTATGGGAAGTTTAGAGGCGATGGAAGAGGCTAAGGGAAGTAGAGAACGATATGGTCAAAAAGATGAAGAAAATTCTAATAAACTTGTTCCGCAAGGAATTGAAGGTTTAATCCCATTCAAAGGTCCAGTTGAAGATGTTATTCATCAATATGCTGGAGGTTTAAAATATTCTTTAGGATATTGTGGAACAAAAACAATACAAGAACTTAAAGAGCGAGCTAAATTCATAAAAGTATCAGGAGCAGGACTTAAAGAGGCTCATCCACATGATATTCAAATCGTAAATGATGCTCCTAATTATACAGCAGGTAACTAATGTCAAATTCAGTCCAACAAGCGACAAGAAGTGAAATTCCTGAGAATATGAAATGGGATTTAAGCGACTTGTATGCTAGTTTAGAAGATTGGGATAAAGATTTTGCACAAATCGCAAAAAAGTTAAATAATTTTAACCAATATCAAGGTAAACTTGCGAACTGTGCAGAAAATATAAAACTTGCTTTAGAAAATAGTGATGCTTTAGATAGGTTATTAGAAAAATTATATACCTTTGCTCATTTATTGTCTGATGAGGATATGACAAATTCTGAAAACTTATCGTATTTAGATAAAATTTCTTCTAAATTTGCAGAAATAAGCGGTGCTACAGCTTGGTTTACACCAGAACTTTTATCTATTTCTGATAATAAAATGGATGAATACATAAACTCTGATACTTTATCTTTTTACAAAAGAAGTTTAGATGAAATATTAAGAGCAAAAAATCATATATTGTCAGATAAAGAAGAAGCATTATTAGGTAAAGCGTCAGAAGTATTATCATCGTCTTCAAAAACATTTTCTATGCTCAATAATGCTGATATTAAATTTGCAGAAATTGAAGATGAAGATGGCAATAAAGTAGAATTAACACACGGAAATTATATAAAATTTTTGGAAAGCGATAAACAAGATGTTAGAAAAGCTGCCTTTAATGCAATGTATGATGCATTTTACAATCTAAGAAACACACTCGCATCAACTTTAGAAGCTACTGTAAAAAGACATATTCTTAGTGTTAATCTTAGAGGCTATGATTCTGCATTGTCCGCAGCATTGTATCCCGATAATGTTGATATTGAAGTATATGATAATTTAATAGAAACAGTTAATGAAAAGTTGCCATCTTTGCACAATTATTACAATTTAAGAAAAAAAGTATTTAAGGTTGATTCGTTAAATGCTTATGATTTGCACACTTCGCTAATTCCAGAATTTAAGATTGATGTTCCGTGGGATACTGCTTGTAATTGGATTCGTGAAGCTTTTAAACCTTTAGGAAAAGAATATTGTGATATTTTGGAACAAGCCTTTGACAAACGCTGGATAGATGTTTTAGAATCAAAAGGTAAACGCTCGGGTGCATATTCTAGTGGATGTTATGACTCTAAGCCATTTGTTTTAATGAATTATAACAATACTTTAAGTGAAGTTTTTACATTAGCACATGAATTAGGTCATTCAATGCATTCTTATTATTCAAAAGAGTATCAAGAGTATCATTATGCAGATTATAAAATTTTTGTAGCAGAAGTAGCTTCAACGACTAATGAATTATTGTTGCATGATTATTTAATGAAAACATCAAAAGATGAAAATTTAAAACAATATTTATTAAACCATTACTGTGATTCTGTTCGTTCTACATTATTTAGACAAACAATGTTTGCAGAGTTTGAAAAAACAATACATTCTAATGTAGAAAAAGGTTTAGCATTAACCGCAGATTCTTTATCTGAATGGTATTATAATTTAAATTTAAAATATCATGGTAATGCAGTTGTTTTAGATAAAAAGTTAGAAATGGAATGGTCGAGAATACCGCATTTTTATTATAATTTTTATGTTTATAAATATGCGACAGGTCATTCGGCTGCTTGTATTTTATCAAAAAATATTTTATCTGGGAATACTGAATTATTAGATGCATATATGGGATTTTTGAAAGCAGGTAGTTCAAAAAATGTTCTTGATATAATGAAAGATGCAGGAGTAGATTTAACCACATCAGAGCCAACTAACATAGCAATTAAAGAATTCGATAATACTGTCACTTTATTAGAGCAATCATTGCTTTAATAATACTAAAAAGGACAGTATTGGTTCTTTATAACTAACATTTCGGGATTCGATTTTAGAGAAAACAAGCAATAAAACTAGTAACACAGGCATCTTGCCTGCTGTGCGTCGTTTGCGTAGCAAACAAGCACACATGTTAACACCAGCTAAAAATCCTCAAAAACAACAGAATAAAATTCCCAAAATATTCATCAAGGCAGGAGTGAGCAAAACCTAAATCTTGTAAAAAAATTTAAATTTCAAAAACAAATAATTGTATTTTTTCTTATAAGCATTTCTCCTTTTTTATAGAAATAATCTCAATCTAATTGTATTTTATATCGCATGTAATATTGTCTGATGTAACAATTAATATTGATTCATGTTATATTATTTTTTAGGATATAATTGAGACAATTAATATTTAAAGATTATTTCTAATTAAAATTATAGTATATATTCAGTGAACCACATTAAATTATAGTTAACCACAGAGGAAACAAA
>JAOZMT010000083.1 GCA_029934175.1 Victivallales bacterium
TAAAACGACTTTACACATTGGACTAGAAATTAAAGCAGTCAGAGTCCCGCTTTCAAGCGGAAGTCCGATTAATAGCTTTAGCTATGTTTTGATTACAGACTATCCTTAAACGACTAAGGTTGTTTTTAAGTGGAAACCAGCGATAAATCGCTTTATCGGACTTCCGACTAAAGTCGGTACTCTGACTATTTTTTCGACTATTTGTAATTGAAAGAGTAAAGTTCATTTGAAACTAGCCATATAGTAAAAGTTATGGATATGCCAACTTCAAGAACAAAAGGATTATTAAGATGAAAAATAATATTATTTTCCCTGTAAATTTAACTCGTTATTTAAGTTTAACAGGAATCGCATCTCGTAGAAAATGTATTGAGATTGTCAGAAAAGGTGAAATAACTATAAATGACATTATTATAGAAGAACCTAGTAAAAAAGTCAATAAAAATGATATTGTTAAATATAAAAATACAAAAGTAGAAGTTGAAGAAAAGTATTATATCATTTTAAATAAACCCCCTGGTTACACATGTTCTAATTCAGATATTCATGCAGATAAATTAGTCTTAGATCTCATAGATTTAAAAGAAATAAGACTTTTTACTGCGGGTAGATTAGACAGAGATAGTGAAGGACTAATTATTGTTACAAACGATGGAGATTATGCGAATAAATTAATGCACCCAAGCAATGAAATAGAAAAAGTCTATGAAGTTGAGATTAATAAAGATTTTGAGTTAAATGATATTAATGCAATGCTGAAAGGAATTTATGATGAAGGTGAAAAATTAAAAGCTTTGAAAGTAGAAAAGAAACAAAAGAATATTTATTTATTTACATTATCAGAAGGAAAAAAAAGAGAAGTTCGTAGATTAGTTAAATATGCAAAAAGAAAGACAGTTTCACTAAAACGAATTCGTTTAGGGAAACTGTCTATAAATAATTTACCTACTGGTCAATGGAAACATCTTACTAAAGAAGATGTTCAATTAACACTTTGCAAGTAATATCTATTTTTTATTTTTTTCTAAATAAATAGTTCTTTTTTCTTCTAGCAACAACCCTACTTGATCAAAATCAATAGGAGTATATCCTTTTTCTTTTAAGCTTGAGCAAAACACTTCCCAATCTGAATGAGTCCAACGACCTTCACATTTTTTTACGAAATTCATAGGAATTACTTTGCTTGATAATTTTTTTAAGTTTTCTTCTTTTTTTGTCATTTCAATACCTTTTATTTGTTATTAAATTAAGTGGTAGCGGGTCCCAGATTCGAACTGGGGACCTTTGGATTATGATTCCACTGCTCTAACCAACTGAGCTAACCCGCCACATAAAAATTAAATGTCTTTATGCTATTTTACATAAAGAACTATAATTTAACTTGTTTTTCTAAAAAAACAAGTTTTTAGTAAAATAAATTAAGATTTTATTTAATAAGTGAAAATTTAATCACTAAAATAATCCATGTCAACAATTTTGTCATTATGAAAATTCAATGAAATAGTTGATCCCCAATCTCCATTTCCCCAATGTAAATAAAAAGAAAAATCATTTTTTACATCAAAGACAACTCCAGAAAATTCATAATCTTCAAACTCAGGTGAAAACTCAGGTGCAAAATCGTTTTTTTTAATTCCTAGCAAGAATTTCCGACACTTTTTCTCATATTTTTTTAAATTAGGTAATAATTTTTTTAATATGCATAAATGATTTTTAGAAGGTTTAGAATCTTAATCTGCTACGATTAGTTCAAAGCTATGATTATCATAATCATAATCACATAACCAAGCATCATCTCCTTCACTTTGAAATTCTCCAAATTGTGTTTTTACAGTTTCATAATATGACATTATTTCATTTTCACTTAACTAACTGTGAAAATCCACAAATCATTTTCATTTAATTCTCTGTTAATTTCAACAGAACCAAGTTTTTTACCTTTGTTTTCTGAAAATTTAGATAAAATACCTTCTATTTCGATTTCCTGGTCTTTTAAATCAAGTTTTTCTGCGACTTGTGCAGCTGAAAGAGATTGTCCTTTTAAACTACTAGCTTTTTCTTCCAATTCAGAAAGTAAGTCTATAATTGTTTTACTTGCTAATTTATATGATTGAACTCCAGGTTGATGGAAAGGATTTATATTAATAAGCTCTGCATAAGCCGCAACAGCTCGTTCATATAATGCAATAATCATACCTAAGTTATATTCATTTACCTCTTCAATAGTCATTTCAACAACTTGTCTACCTTTTCCACGCAAAGCAGATGATAAACCAGCTTGGAAACCATGTAAATAATCTCCCATTGTCTTTGAACCTTCAACAAGTAAATTCATAGGATCTTTTAATACTTCAATAAAAGTAACAAAAAAGTCATTTTTTCCATCATTTAACTGTTGGATAAATGCATGAGCATCTGTTCCTCCTTTATTCCCAAAGACATTAAGTCCTTGATATACAGGATTACCATCGAGATCTAATTCCTTCCCAATACTTTCCATAACTAATTGTTGGAAATATCTTGATAAAAGAACAAGTCTATCAGAATAAGGCACAATTACCATATTTTTATCCCCCTGCCCTTTTCCTGCTAGATACCACATTGCAGATAACAAATATGCTGGATTTTCTAGGATAGCTTCTTTACGAGTCCATTCATCCATATCGCAAGCACCTTCAAGAAATGCTTTAAAATCAACTCCTGCTAATGCAGCAGGCAAATGCCCAACAATACTAGTTTCACTTGTTCTTCCTCCAATAGATTCTGCCATTTCAAATACTTCTATCCAATTATTTCCTCTTGCAGTTTTATCTAATAAACTATCTTTCATAGTGATAGCACATGCATGTTTTTCAAAAGATAAACCAGCATCTTCATAAGCTGTTTTGAAAGCAGCGGTATTATTTTTAGTTTCTTGCGTTCCTCCTGATTTTGAAACACTAGCAATAATTGTTGTTTCTAAATCAATTGTTGCAAGAATATCAGCAAAACCAGCTGAATCTGTATTGTCAGTAAAATAAATTTTCAAATAACCATTTCGTTTAGAATCAGAAAGTTCATTCCAATAAGGACTTTTGATTGCAAATTGGATAAGTTGAGGACCTAAAGCCGAACCACCTATTCCATTAATAACAGCAGACTCTATTTTTTTGCCAGTCTCCCCTTTTATTGCACCTGATCTCAATTTTTCTGCAAACTTTTCAACTTCATCAAACAATGAAGATTTTGGATATTCTAATCTGTCAGTAAAGTGAGTTACTTGTCTTTGCTCATCTGGATTTTTAATTTCTCCAGCTTCTATTTTTTTCATTTCACAATGCGCTTTTTGAAATTTTTCTGATAAACTATCTAAATCATTTTCAGTAAAATTCATTCCTGCTACATTTAAAGAAAAACCACTCTTTTTTGATGTTAAAGTGTATTTTCTATTTCTATCAATCCATTCTTTTGACATAATTGCCTCCTTTTTATTATTAATTTAAAATTCTTAATTTAAGTCTTGTTTTTACTACTCTTCTTTATTTATTTTTAATAAAGCTTCTTCTATTGAAATATCTAAAGCCTTAGATAAAAGTTTAGCTATATTTTTATTTTTTTTATCAGCCTTCTTTTTCGCTTCTTTTTCTTTTCGCTTTGCTTCTTCTACTTCTCGTTTTGCTTCTTTAGCCTTTTGCTTTGCTTCTTTAGCCTTTTGCTTTGCTTCTTTTACTTCTCGCTTTGCTTCTTCATCTTTTCGTTTCATTTCCTGAATTTCTTCTCTCATGTTTTCATTTGCTATTTCTTTTTGTATAAGTTTTTGTCTAAAGTCACTTCTTATATAATCTCGTTCGTCATCAATCCATTTTTGAATTCCCTTCATTCTTTCAGCTTCAGTTGCAATATATTTTAAATCTTTTTGAGATAACCCCTTATTATTCAATCTTTTTTCCATAAATATACAGTTTTCTTTGAATACTTTATCTTTTTTTAATTCAGTAAAATCTTTTTTCTTGTTATTTTTATCATTAGAAAGTTCTGCAAATTTAAACCAATTAAAATATTTTTTGTGTTTTGGATTTTTAATAATATTTTTTTGAAATGCAAAAATCAATTTATTTTTAGGTATAAAATCTAAACTTTTACTAGTATTCATTAATTTATCAATAATATTTTTTCTTGCTAATAAAAGTTCATTTATATTTGCTTTTAACCATAAAGATTTATTGCCAATAAAATCTAAAACACCTTCATTTGTCATAGAATAAGATAAAAAGTCATCTTTATTATTTAAACAATCATCAACCATCCAAACCAAAGTTACAACAGGCTCTATTCTGCGATAATCTTTAATTTCTATATTTTTTCCCGTTTCAGGATCTAAAGATAATATTTTTAAAGGAAGAGTTTCTAATTGTAATGCTGTATTCAAAGCATGATAAGTGTAAAATCTATGAATTACATCTGCTTTATACCATTGTTGCATATCTATAATAACATAACCATTATCTATTTTACAACGAAAATCAAATTCAACATACTTTGCATCATCTGTTATGTAATGTTTGTCTTTTTCCAACTTTTCTATTTCTTGAATTTTAACATCCAAAATATCTTCCAAAAATGCTCGAGCTATTTTTAAATTAGAAAAAACTTTTTTGAAAAATCTATCTTGATTTAATGATGCCATATATCTTGTAGGCGTTTTATTTGTTTTTGACATATTGTGTCCTCTTTAATTATCTACCACAATAAAAACTTCTTTTATTGTATCTTTTTCATTATATATTAAAATTCTTTTTAAACTTAACATTGTAATAATAGTTCCTTTAGGTAAAAGCATTCTACCTAATTCTGAAACAATATTTCTACCAATAGTCATTCCAGGTTTTACTTCTTTTAATTTCATAGGAATTATTATTGCACCAATATCGCGTGATATAATATTAACTAAAGCTTTTACTGCATTCTTATCATATAAAATTCCTGTTTTTCTAGACAGAAACTCTATGATTTGTTCCTTACTACGACCTCTTATTGATATAGCTAAAGTATATTCATCTGCGATTTTTAGGATTTTTGATTCTAGAGGTATTTTTTTATCATAAAGACCTAATGGACCTGAGCCATCTAAATTTTCATGAAAAGCTTTTATTATTTTCCTAACATATGAAAAATTTTTATTTGATTTTAGCATTTCTGCACTAATTTGAGGGTATTTAAAATACATTTCACGCATATCTTGGTTCAATTGCTTATAATGAGTTTTGTATATACTTTTGGGCAACCCTAAAAGACCTAAAGTATAAAACAATGCAGCAGACTTTAAATCTTCTTTTATTTCATCTGATAATTTTAATTCATTTGCGATTTTTAAAGAAAGAGATGATACCGTCTTTGAATGAGCTGCCAAATCTGGCGATAAATCAACTATAATATCTCGGACTATATTTTTTAAATTATCAATACTAGATTGAAGTTCATTTATTAAAACCTCATTTTCTCGTGCTAATAAAACCCGTTTAACTAAAGAGTCTAATTGTATAAAAAGCCTTGATGTATTCCATGGTTTTTCTACAAAGGATGCAATTTCACAATCATTAACTGCACTTTTTATGTTATCAAAATCCTTATGTCCACTCATTAAAACTCGAATAATATGGGGATATTTATCTTTAACGATTCTTAACAACTCTATTCCATCCATTTTAGGCATTTCAAAGTCAGAAATAACAATATTAACATCACCTCGCTTGTCTATAATACTCAAGGCTTTTTTTGCAGACAATGCAGGATAGCACTCTACTTTTCCACTATAATATTTATTAATCTGATCATAAAGTAATTTTGTAATTACCTTTGTATCATCTACCACTAAAATTTTAATTACTTCTTTCATTTATTATTAAATTAAGTTATCCTTAGCAAATTCAACAGCATTTTTAAAAATAATAACGCCCTCACCTTCCTTTGGTAATTCGCCTTTTAATTGTTCTCGTTGCCAATCTGGAGCATTAAATGGAGATAAGAAAGCTTCAGGATGAGGCATTAATCCAAATACACGACCAGTTTCATTACAAATACCTGCAATATTATTTTTTGATCCATTTGGATTAACAGGGAATTCTGATAAGATATTTCCATCTTCATCACTATACTTAAATACATCTAAATTCTTTTCAGATATTTCATCTAATATACTTTGCTCTGCAATAAATTTTCCTTCTCCATGTCTAATAGGCATTCTAATTGTATCTATATTTTTTGTAAAAATACAGTTTGATTTTTTATTTGCTTTTAGCGTAATCCAATCATCTCTAAATACTCCGCTATCATTATGATCTAATGCAACTTGTTGAGTAAATATTTCTCCGTTTAATGCAGGGGCTAGTCCTAATCTAGTGATAGTTTGAAAACCATTACATATTCCAATAACTAATTTACCAGCATCTACAAATTTCTTTAAATCATCACGCAAATTAAATTTTATTTTATTTGCAAAAACTGTTCCAGATCCAAGATGGTCTCCAAAAGAAAAACCTCCTATAAATGCTAATATTTGAAATTCCTCTAAAGACCTTTCATTTTTCAATAAATCATTTAAATGAATCTGTTCAGCATCAGCTCCAGCATAATTAAATGCAGCAACCGTTTCCTTTTCACAGTTTAAACCAAATCCTGTTATAACCAATACTTTAACTTTTTTTTCTGACATTTTTTATTCCTTTAATTACTTTTTATTATTTTTTAAATATTCTACAAACTCTAACAATGACTCTACTTCCAAAACACATTCGCCATCGCCTTTATGACCAAATCCATAGTTTGCATAACAAAATTTGACATTTGCACGATTCGCAACTTCTAAATCTGTATTATGATCTCCTATCATCCATGAAGAATTAACATCACCATCTGTTTTATCTAAAATTGCGATTAATGCAGTTGGATCTGGTTTTAAAGGATATTCATCTCCGCAACCTATTATATATTCAAAAAATGAATCAAGGTCCAAATGTTTTAGAATAGCAATAGATGGTTCTTGTGGTTTATTTGTCAAAACAGCCATTTTAAAGCCAAGAGTTTGCATACTTCGCAAAGCCTCTTTTACTCCAGAATACATTGTTGTTTCATTCAACATATTAGCTTTATAATACATTTTAGTCTTTAAAATTGCCTCATCTAAATCAACATTGCAATCTTGAATAGACCGTTCTACTAATAATTTTGCCCCATTTCCAATAAATGAGACAATTGTTTCTAATGGTAACTTTGGCAAATCAAAATCTTGACGCATTAGGTTTATACCTGTAGCCAAATCTTTTCTTGAATCAATTAAAGTCCCATCTAAATCAAATACTATTGTTGGTTGCATATTTATTCTAATAGATTAGCTATTTCATCTGGAATATTAAAATTTGAATGAACCGCTTGAACATCATCTAAATCTTCAAGTTTATCAACTAAACTTAAAACTTGTTTTGCTGTTTTCTCATCTTCTATATCAACTACATTTTCAGGATGTTGAATAATAGAAGCAGATTCTGTTTTTATATCAGCATCATCTAAAGCTTTTAATATATCTTCATAAACATCAGCTTCAGAAAAAATTTCAGCAACATCATCTTGGACAATAATATCATCTGCTCCTGCATCAAGAACAACATCCATTAGTTTATCTTCATCAGCATTATCACCAACTATAACAAAATGTGCTTTGCGTTGGAACATCCAAGCAACAGCACCTCCATTTGCTAAATTCCCATTTGTTCTATCAAAAGTCATTCTAATATCACTAGCAGAGCGATTTTTATTATCAGTTAAAACTTCAACAAGGAATGCAGCACCTCCAGCACCATATCCCTCATAAAGCAATTCTTCAAAAGTTACTCCATCTAAATCGCCTGTCCCTTTTTTGATTGCACGAGCAATATTATCTTTAGGTAAATTCGCAGCCTTTGCACTTGCAAGAGCAGTTCTAAGTTTTGGATTTGCTGATTCATCAGCTCCCCCCATTTTTGCAGCAACCATTATCTCTTTTGCTAACTTTGAAAAAACCTTTCCTCTTTTTTTATCAGCAGCACCTTTTTGATGCTTAATATTCGCCCATTTACTATGTCCAGCCATAATTACTCCTTATATTTTAACTT
>JAOZMT010000084.1:0-3889 GCA_029934175.1 Victivallales bacterium
AAAAGAATAAAATGAGATCTTTAGAATTTGGGGAATAAGAAAATAAGAGAAAAAAAGAATAAAATGAGATTTTTAGAATTTGGAGAATAAGACAATAAGATGCAGTTTTTTGGGATTTTTAACCTGCTGTTTTTGAGGAGTTTTATCTTGTTGTTATCAAGTTAGCTATGAAATGCTTTAAATTAAAATTCTTAAGTTACCCCCCCATTACGGTGCTCCCAGAGTAAAGATGATTTGACAATATTTTTATTTTATGACAAAGGCTTTTTATCAAAACAAAATTTGTTTGATATGGTTATTTTGTGGGCTTATTCGTAGTGGATGGATTGTGTTTATGATGATGTATTGTATGAATTTTGAAAAAGAATTAATAGAAGAGTATAAATCTGAAAATGGTGAATAAAAAATAGCAATAGCGCTTAAGATCACCAAGTTTATATCATTTAGGGAGAAATAATTGCAAATTGATTTATCTCTGATGTATTTGTATTTTACTTATGTGGTGTAAATTACAGTTATACCATCTGTTCCTGGTAAGTTTAAGTCTTCTCCATATTCTACACTTTTAACAAACGAGGATTGCTCACAAAATTTTCGAACAACCTTTTTTAATATCCCACTACCTCGTCCATGAATAATCATAATACTTGCATTTTCATTTATTGTTATTAAATTGTCTATTTCTGTAATGGCATCATCGGGATTAAATCCATGTAGATCAAGTCTGAAATCATAAAAAAAATGCATTATTTTTATGACTGTATTAGAAAAATACTTATTGTAGCTTGGACAAGTCCAATTATAAAACCTAATATTCCTCCAAAAAGAGTTATATGCTTGAATTGTTTTTTTGAAAATCCTAAAACTAACTCTTCTAAGGTTTGCACATTCATATCATTGATTTTTTGCTCTATTTTTTGACCTATGTTTAAATCTCCACCATTTGCAATTGCTTCATCTGCCATTTCCTGAATACCATCAAGAATTTTTTCTACTACCATTGGTTTATATCCTGCCATCATCCCAGCCATAGGACCAAGTTTTTCAGACATAAACTCATCTACTTTTCTATCCATTAATTCTTTTACTTTATTACTAGTAACAATTTTATGAATTTCGTCTCCTGATAGTAAATTTGTTTCAAATGTTTCAGCAATATTTTTGGCAATAATATGTCGTTGTGCAGGAATAACTCCTGGTGTAAATGGAAGGGTTACATTTCCTAATTTTATCGGTTTATAAGGTCGAAATAACATTTTTATTGCAATTTCATTTGTTAATGCACCTATGAGTGCACCGATAACAGGAAATATTATAAAATTTAGATATATCATATTAATATTTTAGAATGCAATAATTATGCAAAGTCTGATTCACGCCTTGCTTTTCTCGTCATTAAGTTTTTAACTGCCTGTTTAGAAGATTTGTTTTTATAAATAATATTATAGACTTCATCAATAATAGGTGTTTCTATATTCATTTTAGATGATAATTCATACGCACTCTTCGCAGTCGTTACTCCTTCTGCAACTACCATGCCCATGCCTTTAGCAATGTCATCCATTTTATTTCCTTTACCTAACTCATCTCCAACAAATCTATTTCTACTATGCTTACTTGAACATGTTACTATTAAATCTCCTATGCCGCTTAATCCTCCAAAGGTTTCCTGTTTGCCACCTAAAGCAATTCCAAGCCTTGCCATTTCAGCAATACCCCTTGTCATTAATGCAGCTTTAGGATTATCACCTAAGCCCATACCGTCAATAATTCCAGCAGCAACTGCTAATACATTTTTTAAAGCTCCACCTAATTCAACACCGAGGACATCATCAGATGTATAAACTCTAAAGTAGTCATTGATAAAAGCATTTTGCACAAGTTCTGCATCTGAAACATTTTCTGAAGCAGCAACAATTGCCGTAGGGACTTGTTTAGCCACCTCTTCTGCATGACTTGGTCCAGATAGTGCAACAAATCTAGATTGTCCTAAAACATCACTTACTAATTCACTAATTCTAAGTAATGAATCATTTTCTATGCCTTTTGCAACATTAACTAATAAATGCTGATTTTTGTTAAAGAAAGGTTTAAAAGAATCTATCGTTCCGCGCATATATTGAGTTGGAGATGCAAGAATTATCATCTCTGCATCTTCAACTGCCAAAGAAATATCTTTCTGTAATTTTAAGCTTTGAGGCAATGGGTATCCCTTAAGAAAACGGATGTTTTCTCTAATATTTTCCATTTCTTCAATATAATCATGGAATGGTCCCCACATTGTAACCTTATGATTATTTTGACATAGTACAAATGCAATTGCAGTTGCCCATCCTCCATCACTTAAAATTGTTATATTCATTTTGATAAAATAAAAATCCAAGGAAACCTTGGATTTTCAATAGTTATTTTACTTCAAATATAGATTTTAAGTCAAAGTCAGAAACTACATCTAATGCAAATAAAGTTTTAGCATGAGTTATACCATCAATATGATGAGGCATTTGATCTGTTACAATACTAGATAATTTTGCATTATCTTCTACTCTGACAATTGCAGCAATATCATACTCACCTGCAATAGAATAAACTTCAGTTACTCCATCAATATTATTAAGTTCTGAAATTACACTTTTAAACTTCGAACGCGATGCGTTAATTAAAACAATAGCTGTTACCATTTTTTACTTCCTTTTTATTTTGAAAAATTTAATATTTTTCATTGTTTATATTACTTAAATTAAAACTATTTAACTTAAAACTAAAATCTTTGCGATAAATTCACTAAAAGATATTTTTTATGCATTTTGCACAACTACCATAAATATACTATAAATTTGAGATTTCGCAAGTTTTTTATTTTAAATTTTTATTTTTTTTATTTTTTACAATTTGTTTAGGGGGTTCTATCATTATTTTTGTTCCCTTATCAACGCTCTCTGACAACCATACATTTCCTCCAATAACAGAGTTCGCTCCTACAACAATATCGCCAAGAATTGTTGCTCCAGAATAAATTGTGACCTCTTCTTCTATTGTAGGATGCCTTTTAGCTCCTTTTATAATAACTCCACATGCATTTTTTGGAAAACTTAATGCTCCTAGAGTAACTCCCTGATAAATTTTCACACCATTTCCAATTCTTGCTGTTTCTCCTATCACAACTCCTGTTCCATGATCAATGAAAACACCTTCTCCCAAATGAGCTCCTGGATGAATATCAATACCTGTAATTCTATGAGCAAACTCTGTCATCATTCTTGGTATAAGTGGAATTTTATGATGATATAATACATGTGCAAATCTTTGAATTGTAATAGCTTTTATTCCAGGATAACTCAAGATAATCTCATCATAAGACATTGCAGCTGGATCTCCATTATAAGCTGCCACAACATCAAGTTTCATAGCAGCCCTAATATTTGAAATCTCACTTAAAACCTCTTTGGTAATTTTTTTTGCATCTTCAAAATAATTGCAATCATCGCAATTTTCTCTTTTACAATTAAACTTTAAAGCCCTTTCTACTTGATCAGATAACTGATAAAATAAATTTGTGGTAATAGCTCCAATATTAAATTTCAAAGTATTTAAATTATAATTTTTTTTGCTTGAAAAACCAGGGAAGACAATTTCCAATAAAGCTGAAATAATTTCCAAAATTTCTTCTTCTGCTGGTAAATTAAATCCTTCTATATGATTTATACCTGTTTTATCATCATAAGTAGCACATATCTCATTAACTAAATTATCTAAATAATAATCTTGTTTATTATTTTTTTTAACTTTACATTCTTCCATAATAATTCCTTATTTTAAATTTCTTTACTATATTTCAAGTCTCTTCCTTGAAAAACCAAGATAAATTTCTTTAAAGTTACATCACCAA
>JAOZMT010000084.1:3989-7992 GCA_029934175.1 Victivallales bacterium
TATTGTTTCAAAGTCACTTTTCCCATAAGGTATTTTTTTTATTTCAATCATTTTATATCCTGTTTTTATCCTAAATTTCTTTACTATACTTCAAGTCTCTTCCTTGAAAAACCAAGATAAATTTCTTTAAAGTTACATCACCAAGAGGTTTTATTTGCCATTCTTTATGAATATTTTTATCTTTTGCATATTTCGCAAGTTGAGCAGTTGCTGTTTTAACAATTTCTTTTTCATTATATTCATCTTTGACTTTTAAATATTTCATCTCAATTAAAAACGCATACTTTATTTCTGGATATAATGCTAAATGAGGTGCAATTGCAATATCTGTATATCCATCAAGAGCAGATTGTTCTGTTTTAACAATCATTGCATTAGATAAGCCTAAATGAGCTTTGAAAAATGCTTGAATGTATCGTTCACCTTCAATTTTATCTCTTGCTTGCATTCCATCTGAAATAACTTTAGCAATCAAATCTACAGGTTCTTTCCATTCGCCTTCACACATCATATTTCCTAAACGATGAACTAATGTATGCGTTCTTTCTGTTACTTGATGTGCATCAAGGTATCCTTCTCGAACAAACTCATTCAAAAATGATTTTATACTTTCATTAGGAATTTTAAATCTAGTAAATCCTATACTAGGCTTGTCAATAGTTATTAATCCAAAATAAAACAATAAACTTATGAAATTTTTAGGTTCTGTAACTTTTTGATATGGAAACGAGGTTACAAGCTGTTCATCAATATAACCATCAGTTATAATTTTTTCCAATATTGTAAAATTGCCATTTAACTTTATTTTTCCACTAGTGCTATCATTAATTGTTGTAAAATGCTTGAACTTACTATAATCATTTTTTGCATTATCATCTATTAATTCATCAGGATAATGCTTACCTTTTGCTTTATTCATATAATGTAAAATCATATCGGAATTATACATTGTTTTTTCAGCTCTTTTTGCAAATTTATATCCATCATACCATGTTTTCATTACTTCCATTGATTTAACTTTATCCAAATGAAAATCATTAACACTCTTATAATAGTCTATCATATCAGATAAATCTTCTTCAGTAAATCCCATTGCTTCATTTAATTCTTCATTAATTGTAACATTGTCTCCAATATTCATTCCACTTGTTACATCATCCATTGTGATAGGCGATACACCAGTAATAAACATTCTTGCTAAACCTGCACCACTGCCTGTAGCTAATGCTTTTAAAACAGTAAAAAATTCTTTAAAATAACCAGCCTTTTTTGTAATTTTATTATATTCTTCAACTCCGTATTCTGATAAAAGGGTGTTTGTGAAATTATCATATTCATCAATGAAAATATAGAGTTTAGTCGGATTACCTTCTAATTCGATGCATAATGTTTGTAATTTCTCGTGTGCAGTTTTATCTTCCTTAATTTTTTCTAATATATCTTTTGGAAGATATTTTAAATTTTTATTCACAAAATTATTTATAACTTTAACGCAATAATCATTGAAGTTTTGTTGAACTTTATCTTTGTCTTTTGTTATTACAGAAAAATTAAATGACATTGCCATATATTTTCCACGATATTTAGTTTGATTATCAAATATCCAAGTCCCTTTATAAAATTTCTCAAAATTTTCAGCTCTTCTTATATCATAATAACTGTGTAGCATTGATAAAAACAAACTTTTCCCAAACCTACGAGGGCGTATAAAAAAAACAAAATCAGTTTTTTCTATTTCTGGGATAAATGAAGTTTTATCCACATAATATTTATTATCTTCATTTATTGTTTCAAAGTCACTTTTCCCATAAGGTATTTTTTTTATTTCAATCATTTTAGTTCCAACTTTTATTCAATGTTTTGTATTTGTTCTCTGATTTTTTCTAATTCTGTTTTAAAACTAATTATTAAGGGCGAAACCTTGTCTGTGCTAGCCTTATTGCCAAGAGTTGTTATTTCACGAAACATTTCTTGCAATAAAAATTCTAAGCTCCTGCCAACTGGTTTCGAATCTTCAAAAAAAGCAAAAGCTTGTTTGAAATGACTTTTTAATCTTGTTATTTCTTCAGAAACATCTGCTTTATCAGTATATATGACCATTTCACGCATAATTCGTTCATCATCGTAAGAATGATTCATCTCTAATTCTTTCAAACGGTTTAATAATTTTTGCATTTGCTTTTGAGGAAGTTCTTTCACAAGAGGCTCTATATCTTTTAACAATTTTTCTAATTTTTGCATTCTCTGAATTAAATCATTCTTCATATTAGAGCCTTCAGTAAAACGCATATTATCAAACTCTATTAATGCTCCTTTTAAAACTTTTAAATATAAGTCATCGTTTAAATAATCAATTTCTTCTGCTTGTATAACACCTTCAATCTTAAAAAAATCTGATAAATTAATGTTATTAGATAAATTATTCTGTAATTGTATCTCCTTACATTGATCTATCAAAGAAGTTAAAAGTTCTGCGTTTAATTTAATACTTTTATTTTGTTTAGAGTCTCCTAATTTGAAATCTACTTTTACGCTTACATATCCGCGAGATACTTTTTTAGAAACTTCTTTTCTTGTAACCTGTTCATAAGTTGATAATTCTCGAATGGAACTATATCTTATATCAAGATTTTTTTTATTAACAGAATTTATTTCAATAGAAAAAAAAGCATTATTATCAGTATCTGCCATATTTGCACGACCGAAACCAGTCATACTTTTCATAATAAATCATTCTCAGTAAGTGGTTTTTGAGAATCAAGATCTCCAATTTCTCTAACTACAGCCTTCATAGGCACCCAATTTTTTAATGAAGTGCTTCCTTTACCCACAACAACTAATGGTTTTTTAAGCCAATCAACTTTCCATACGACACAAAACTGTAAAAGATTTCGTGGAACAGTAGTAGTTTTTATTGTTTTTTTCTCCAAAATTGGAAAATGTGTTATAATAGGATCTATTGTGCGTATGTCATTAAGTTTACTTTCAGATAAATCATTTAGTTTTTCTAATACAAACAATCGAGCACGCTCAACAGCTATATGTTCATAATGAGTCTTTGTTGCACATCCCGCAAAAAAAACACAAATAACTACGAAGTTTAAAGCTAATATTTTTCTCATATCTAGATTCCTTGCATATATCGCAATTTAATGATATTTTCAACCATTATTCTGTGGGTGGGTGAAATATTTACTTTTTTCAAGATGATAATAATTTCTATTTTTTATTTTATAATTTTTGGGCTACTAGAAGTAAGCAATTATTTATAAAATTAAAAAGAGTTGTTATTTGCACTTGCAGGAAGTGAATATTTCATTCGCTTACAGTATATTAGGTATAATAAAAAAAAGCCCCAACTTTGACATTGGAGCTTTTGTAATAAAATGATAAAATGTTATACTACATCAACATCAGCTTCATCCCATTTTGCTTTTCCAACAAAAGCAGTTAAATTACGATCATCACTAGTTTTTCCTTTAAAAGAATAACGATATTTTCCTTCTTCTCCATATCTCGCTTTTGCAGTTACTTCAGTTTCTACTTTAGTTTTTTCCTTTACATCATAAAAAGAATGTTTCATTTTTGTCTCCCGTTAAGATTAATTTTTGTTAATTCTTTGCCATTTATTGAACAAAGTTATAATATTTTATTTGTTAAAACATCATAACATAGCACGATTAGTAACTTTCTTCAAGCAGAAAATAAAAAAAAATGCAATTTTTTTATAAATAAGTGTAGATATGAAATATCATACACTAATTTCAATCATATTCTATTGTTGATTTATTACCTTTATAATAAAATATTTACATATATAAAAAAGACTCTTTTTATAGTTTATTTGGAAAGTTTTAAAAAGTGCTTTTTTCATAGAGAAATAATTTAATATCATAGTCTAAGTAAGTGCGTTGTTCTTAACGCCGACCAATAATTGTTTTGACAGGATCTAAGCACACGAGGCACGGATTTTATAATGAGACCATTTTAGGATTATTGGATT
>JAOZMT010000085.1 GCA_029934175.1 Victivallales bacterium
CTATTTTCACAATGCATAGCTTTTGTCAAAGAATGCTGACCGAAAATGCTTTTGAAAGTAAAATCGCGTATGGTGCAGAATTAATAACAGACTACAAAGATATTATTCGTGAATTAGTTGAAAATTTTTGGCGAAAGAATATTGTTAGTATCCCAGAAGAAGAGAGTGAATTATATAAAAATATCAAATTTGATGATATTTTAAAATTAGCAGAAAATCTAGTAAAATTTCATAATGTAGAAATTGTTAATAATGATATTCATGCCCTAAATAAATCAGTAGAACAAATCAATAAATATAAAACAAAGTTAAAAGATGATTCTTTAAAAAAAGAGTTAGCAAGTTTATTTGAACCTAATGAACATTATGGAAAGAATTATAAAGAGTTTTTTTCTTATGTAGATAAATTGCGAATAATTTTTGAAGAAGATACTTTTAGTGAAGGAAAAAGTAAAACTGTCATTAAAAATTGTGGAACAGCATGGATTCAGGAAAAATCTTTATCTGCAAAAGGAAAAAAATCAGGAACTATACCACCAAGTCATGAACTATTTGATTTTTGCGATGAATTAAAAACTTTTAAAAGTATCTGCAAAGCAAAGGAATTAGAGATTTATAATTCACTAAATGATTATTTAAAAAAAGAATTTGAAGAAATAAAAGAAAAACAAAACATTTTAACCTTTGATGATTTGCTTATAAAACTACATAAAGCTTTATTGGACAATACACAAGATGATGCATTATCACAACTTATAAAAAAGAAATTCTCACTTGCTTTAGTTGATGAATTTCAAGATACAGATGTTATTCAATATGAAATTTTCAATCATTTATTTGGAGATAAAAAAGATAGAGAACATGGATTTTTTATGATTGGCGACCCGAAACAATCCATTTATAAATTTAGGAATGCTGATATTTTTTCTTATTTAAAAGCAAAGACAAGTGCAGATTCAAAATTTACGCTAAATACTAATTATCGTTCAGAGCCTAATATGGTATCTGCGATTAATGCATTTTTTAAAGTTAAAGATGATGGGAAGGAGACATTTGCGTTTTGTGCAAACAAAGGGAATGAAGGAATAGAGTTTGTAGGTGTAAATTCAAGTCCACAAAAAGCTGATTTGAAGATAGAAAATGATGAAGACAGTTATTTAAATTGTTGGCTTGTTGATGGTTTTAACGCTAACGAAATTGAACGAAATATTGCAGAACATATTGCGAGCAAAATTATATCCTTAATGCATAAGTCGCAAAATGGAGAAGCGTATTATGAGGGAGAAAAAGAAGTCATTCCTCTTTCAATGGGAGACTTTGCTATTTTAGTAGATACACATAAACAGGCAGGAATGCTTAAGCATGTGTTAAGTAAATATTCTATTCCAGCTGTAATTCAAAACAGTGCAAAGATATTTGAATCATGGGAAGCTAGAGAATTGGAACTTTGGATAAAAGCCGTAAAAGAACCTATTAAAAAGAATTTAACTGCATTATTTATAACATCTTTTATGAGTAAAACAGCGAATGAAATTTATAATATTGAAGACAGTGAGATATTTGAATTGGCTGAATATTTTATGGATTTACAAAAGTCATGGCACAGGAATGGTATATTTATGACATTTTTGGATTTTGTAAAATCAAATCAAGTAAAAGAAAAAGTTTTACAGTTAAACAATGGAGAACGGATTATATCAAACTATATGCATCTTTTAGAATTATTGCATAAAAATGAAATTGAAGAAGGATTAGGACTTGATAGAACTCTTGTTTTTTTAACTAATAATATCGCTTCATCTGATGAAGGAGACGAATATATTCAACGATTAGAATCAGATAGTAAATCTGTAAAAATAATGACAATCCATAAATCAAAAGGCTTAGAGTTCTCAGTTGTTTTTTGTCCTTTTATTTGGAATAAAGCAATTTCAAAAAAAGGCTTTGAAAAAAATCAAAAAATATTTTTATTTAACGAAGAAGTCGGTGGTAAATATAAACAAAAGCTAGATTTTGGAGCTGATAAAAATATAACGGAAGAAAATCTTAAATTTGCAAGAAGAGAGACTTTAGCCGAGAATATACGATTATTATATGTAGCTTTGACTCGAGCAAAAAATAGATGTTATTTAGGGATTGGCAATGATACTAAAACTGTTGAAAGTATATTATTATATCTTTTTTCAGATAAAAAAGTGGAAGATATTATTGAGGAAACAGCCTCTAACGAAAAGGAAGGCTATTTATCAGAAATAATATCTACACTAAAAGAATATTGTGCAGAAAATAATATTTCATTCACTGAAAAAGTAAAGTTAAATAATTTAGAAAACTATAAAGAGTTAGATAATGATGTAAAATTAGAAGTTATGAAATTCACTGGCGAAATTAAGCGTAACTGGGGAATTGGAAGTTTTTCAAGTCTAACAAAATATCATAAATCTACACATATAAAAACAGAAATAGGTGAAGGAATATTTGCTTTACCAAAAGGGAGTATATTTGGATTAGCAATACATAAGATTTTTGAAAATTATTTTAATTTTGGAGTATTAGACTTTGAAAAGAACAATGCAAAATATTTTCAACAACCATTAAAACAATTAAATTATTTTCGTTCAAAAAATGAAGAAGAAAGAAATGATCGTTTTGATATGGTTAGAAAAATGTTTAACAATGTTCTTTCTGCACAAATCGCAACTGCGAATTGTGCAATTTGTTTAAAAAACATTGAACCAAACGATGCAAAAGTTGAATTAGACTTCTTCTATAAAATCAATAAAATATCGCCACTACTTCTACAGAAAATATTTGCGAAGTATGCAAATATTAATATAAAGGACTTTTCTGTTAAATTAGGAAAACTGAATTTTAACTTGAAAAATGGTTTTATGAATGGTCAGATAGATTTAGTTTTTAGAAGTGATGAGAGATATTTTATTCTTGATTGGAAGACAAATCATTTAGGTCCTAATTGTGACTTTTATTCACAAAGTAAAATGTTAGATAATATGCAAGAGTCATATTATGTTCTACAATACCATATCTATTGCCTTGCACTTCATTTATATTTGAAAACACAATTAAAAGATTATATTTATGAGAAGCATTTTGGTGGAGCAATTTACATATACACCCGAGGTATAAACAACCAAGGTAATGGTATTTACTGTGACATACCAAAACAAGAATTATTAGAAGCATTAGAAAAAGAATTGATTTTAAATTCTTGAGTTTTTTAAGAATTCAGATAATATTCTTACTCAACTATCCCATTGTTTATATTAAAAATTGTAGCTTCATCTAATATATTATTACTTGCTTTTGGAATTTGAGTAAATGTGAAAAATCGTTGTTCAGCTTGATTTGTAATATTATAAAAAAATGCTTCTGTCCGCTCATCAAGTTCGCCTGTTACATCATCTATTAATGCAATTACATTTGTGTTTGAGCTATTCTTACAAACAATATTCATCTCTGCCATTTTCAGACATAATGCTATCAATCTGCATTGTCCCATTGAACCGAATTGTCTTAATGGTAAATTATTATATATAAAATTAAAATCGTCTAATTGAGCTCCAAAATTTGAAAAACCTTTTTCTCTTTCTTTTTCTCTTTCTGTCTCAAATCTATGCAAATAATCATCAATAGTTCTAGTTCCATTTTGCCTTTTATATACAATTGATAAATTAGAATACTTTAATTCTGCAAGCATTTCAGATATTTCTTTTGATAATAAATTTAAATACTCTTCCCTATAATTCATTATAATTATACCTTTTTCTGCTAAAATAGGTTCGTAAGACTTTATAAGTGAAATATCTTGACATCTTGTTCTCAACAATTTATTTCTAATTTTTAATGCTATATGATAATCTTTTAAAGCTGCGAAGTATGCAGGTTCAATCATAGATAAAAAAATATTTAAAAATCTTCTTCTCACTCCAGAACTATCAGATATAATTCTAATATCTTCTGGAGAAAAAACCACAGTTTTTATTTTTTTTATGAACTCACTAGCTTTGGATATTAGTTTTCCATCTATTTTTAAAGTTCTATTTTCTATATAATTCGCCTCAAATATTGATTTCCAATTATTTTTATTAGCAATTTCTAGCATAATAGAAAAGCCAGTTGTTCCTATTTTTTTTAATTCTGCTATTTTAGAGGTTCTAAAGGAACGCAACATACTCATAAAATATAGGCTTTCTAGGATATTAGTCTTTCCATTTCCATTCCCTCCACAAAATATCGTTGTGGGGGATGGTATATCAAGAGAAAGTTGATTATAATTTCGAAAATTATTTAATTTAATTTTACTTATCATAATAATTTATTTAGATAAAACTCAGCTTCTAATAAATCCTCTAAATAAGTTATTTTTTTATTACAAGAGTTATTTTCTACAAAGAAAACTTTTTCATCTATAACTTCATAAATAGAAGTATCATCTGTAATAGATATTTTTTTATTTAACACAGTTTCATATCCTTTCAAAAGTGTATCATAGACAAACATTTGAGGAGTTTCAATTGCAACTAATGAACTTCTATCAACTGTTTTTAAAATAAAATCTCCATCAACCTGCTTAATAGTATCAGCTAGATATTTTGCAGGAGCTGCAGCTCCATATTCGGTAGTTGCGATATAGCATTCCTCTATTATTTTTTCCGATATTAATGGTCGAGCTGCATCATGAATTGCAACATACTTGCATTTTTCTTCAATAGTTTTCAACCCATTATATATTGATTCAGTTCTCGTTTTTCCTCCAATAACAAGCTTTATATGAATATCAAAATCTGATAATAATTCTTCATATTGTTTTATATTATTTTTATGACATACCAAAGACATTTTTGATTGAGGGACTATATTTAAAAATGTTTTTATTGAATGAATAAAAACTGGTGTTCCTTTCAATTTTTCTAAAAGTTTATTTTTACCAAATCGTTCTCCACTACCTCCAGCTGCAATAATTACATAAAGATTATCTTTCTTCATCTTCGTCTAGCTCCGCCTTTTATATTTTTTTTAACTTGTTTATCTTTCAAATCTTCAACCTTTTTTCGCAAGTTTTTATCCATTTTTAAATCCTTTAATTTCCGTGTATGCATTAACATTTTGAAATTTTTAATATTTAAGCATTTGCGAATATCCAAAGACTCCAAATTATCTTTATTTATGTAATGTAAATGAGATATTTTAGTGTTATATAAATTTAATTTTTTAAGTTTCAAATTTTGAACTGGGGCTAAGTCTTTTATCAAAGAATTTGAAAGATTTAAGGATTGTAATGTTAAAAACTCCGACAATATTTTGTAATCATAAATTTTACTATAAGATAAATCTAAAACATCTAATTTCATTCCTACTAAAGGAGAAAGGTCATCTACTTGAGTATCTCCAAGCATTAGCGATGATATTGGTAATCCTTTTAATGCCAATATTTCTCTTATGGGATTGTGACTAATATCCAAAGTTACTAATGGCATATCTTTTAAGGCATCTATATTTGTGATATGATTATTTTTCAAATACAAAACTGAACAATTAAGCCCCTTCAAAGGAGTTAAATCTTTTATTTTTGCATAACTCGCATTTAAATACTCTAAAGAACTTTCTGCTAGCACTGAAATATCATCTATTTTAGTATTATTGATAGATAACTTTATTAAATTTTCACTACGCAAATACTGAATATCATTCACTTCTGACCAGCCTATATCTAAATGTTCTAAAGGCATATTTTGCAACAATTCAACAGATGATATTTTTGTATTTCTTAATGATAATTGTTTTAGATTTAAATTTGAAATATTATCTAATTTTTCAATATCTAGATAATTTAAACATAGGTTTTTTAAGGTTATAATATCTCCTATATCATCTAACTTACTTACCTTTGAGTTATTTAAATTCAAATAAGTCAAAGGCATTTCTTTGACAGTTGAAATATCCGATATATTTGTGTAACTCAAATCCAAGTTAGTTATAGGAATACCACGCAAAGGTGAAATATCGGTTAAATTCTTATTGTTTGCTAAACTAACCTTTATATCATTCTTTTTAATGTTTACTGAAAACCGCAATTTTTTAACTTGCTTATTTAATTTTATAATTGCATACTTCGCAGCATTTAGACGAGCTTTTAAAGCTTCAACTCCCTCAATATCTTTATATAAATAAGCTGAAACTGCAATGTCATCTGCTTCTTTTAACTCCAGTGGAAGACTAACTTTTTGATTTTCTAAAGTAATATTATCTTTTGATAAAGACAATTTATAATATTTTTGTGTTAATCTCTTAATTTTTTCATTTCCTATATTACCTGATTTTTTAAATGCGATTAGTGCAGATGCGAATTCTTTTTCTCCTAAAAACAATCTGCCTTTTTGATACCAAGCTTCTTTTAGATTTTTATCCAATGCAATTGCAATATTATTAGTTTTCTTTGCTTCCGTCCAATTTCCCGTATTAATCAAAATATCCCCCTTTGCGACATATTCTGGGGCAGCTTGTTTACTTATTTCTAATCTATGGAGTTGTTCTAATTGAAATTTTGACCAAGTTTTTTGAATTTTTCGTATTGATAATGCTAAAATAACGATAATTATAATAGAACTCAATAACCCTACTGTAAAAACTTTTTTATGCCGCTTAAGCAACAATAGTAGAATTGTTATAAAATTAGCATTTTCTGCATTAGTCGCAAAACCACTAATATATGAATTTATATCATTCTTTAAATTTAATACGCAACTATATCTTTGTGCATGATCTACACTCATTGCTTTCATTGCAACTGCTTCCAAAGCATGAGGAATAAATAAATCAGGGGTTCTTTTTGAAGGATATTCTACATTACCTGCTGCAGTATCTATTAACATTTCATTAACACTTTGTTTTTTTATTGATATTTTGTAGGTCAGAATTGTATATAAAATAGCTCCCAAAGCATAAATATCAGTTTGATAATCTTTTTTACTATTTTTGCCCCTTGCTTGCTCTGGAGCCATATATCCTAAGGTGCCTTTTACCACACCATCTAATGTTAAATTTTTTGTGGTGCTAGGTAATTCTTTTTCTATTATTGATGTAGATAGTTTTACATCATTATCTGTGTCTTCATTAGTAATCTTTGCTAATCCCCAATCCAAAACTAGAACTTCTCCATATTCGCCTATCTGAATATTTTCAGGTTTTAAATCTAAATGTATAACTCCTTTTGAATGAGCAAAAGATATTGCATCACAAATTTTTTGAAAGATTTCTAAAAGTTTTGATAATGGATAAGCTTCTATATATTCTTTTTGCCCTTGATCAAGTTTTTGTAAAATTATCGCAAGGTTTTCTCCATTAATTAATTTCATTGTGAAATATGGACTTTTTGATGCATCAATACCTATTTCATGAACTGGGACGATATTTGGGTGTTCTAGATTTGCTGTAATTTGTGCTTCTTTTATAAATCGCTCTGCATTCTCAATATCAGAATCTGGATTTAACATTATTGCCATTGCAATGGAGCGAGCGGTATCTTTATCCTTAACTTTAAGGATATATTTCATTGCTCCCTCTCCTATTGTCTTTTCGGTCGCATATTTATTAGTAGATTGCTGTGTTAAATTATCAAGAACTATAGAAGACTTTACATCATCAACATTCTCACTTGAAGAAGATATGATTTGACTTTTTGATATATTCCTTTCTGATAAAACTAATGTTTTTTCTTGCACAATATTTTTCCTATTTTTTCTATTTTATTTGATAAAACTTTACTATAACACAATAAATAATTTTATCAATAAATTTCTTTATTTTCTTGCATAATTCGCATCTTCTTTAAAAGCAGTTGTAAATGCTTTTATTATTTTGACAGGATAGCAGGATTTTCAAGATGGACAGGATTTATATTTATATTTTTTCTAATTACAACCTTAATAATAAAGAA
>JAOZMT010000086.1 GCA_029934175.1 Victivallales bacterium
TAAAAGAATTTTATAATAAATAAAAGCCGTCACAACTGTTTTTAAAGAGGATACTGAAAATCCAATGATTTTTATTTTCCTTGCTTACGACTCGTGGACTTAGAAGCTTCATTTATTCGCTTAATATTACTTTTTGCATTAACATTTGATTATTTTGATATAAAGGAACATCTGTTTCGCCTAAAACAGTTTGAGGTAAATCTTGTAATTCATTTAAATTGTCCATAGGAACAATAACTGTTTTCGCTCCATTTTCTGATAACATTGAAACTTTATCTGTGAAATTTAAAGAGCGTTCTACAGCCCCTCCTATAGAAATATTGCCTAATACAGCTAATGCGGGCTTTAAGTTTCTTTTGAATATTGATGATAATATCGCAACATAAACTGCTGATCCAATTCCTGTTGAAATATTTGCACCTAATAAATTTGAGATTTGAATCGATATGTCATAATTTTTTAGAGAATATTTTTCATTTAACAATGATTTTTCATTCGCTTTAATATAATTATAACTGTTTTTTATATCTTCTTTTATTGTAGAATTATTGACTCCTGAGATATTTAATTTTCCACTACCACCTGTGACTATAGCTTCTACTTTGACTAAAACTAAATTATCGCCATCACTTGTTGCAGTGTAACAATTCCCAGGTGACAAAGGAGTATTTTCTATTAAATTAGAGCTTTTTTCTTCAGGCAAAGATACAAAAACTTCTTCTTGATTTTCTTTATCAATATATGAAAAATTTGTATCCCAAAATTCCATTCCACCAATTCGTTTTAATTGTTCTTTTACTCTTCGTCTCATTTCAAGTGCAAATTCAAGATACTCTCTAATATCTTCTTTTGTATAATCTCCATTAGGATGAATTAATTTAATCAAACCTGATACTGTTTTCCTTACAGGTTTTGTATCTCGTTGTTTTAAATGAGCACCTAAAGAAAAGTATTCCTCAATTACATCGGTATAATTCATTTTTCTTTGAGACTTCAAACATTCAGAGAAAAAATCTGTGCTAAATCCAAAACTTTTAGTAAAGTGTTTTGGAGAAAACTTCAACATTTCCCAACCTGGTAAGTAGAAATGTATTCTATCTAGAAATGCAGTATCACTATTTACTTCATCTGATAAAGGACTAAATAAATTTGAATTTTGCAATACAGTTTCAACAGGTTGATTAATATTTCCATTTAAAATAATAGAAGCACTTCCTGTTATTTCTCCACCTGCTCCTGCACGAGAAAAAGAACCTGACTCCATATAATCTTTCATCAATGGAATAGCATCTCTATCTTTGAATAATTTATCTGTGGCTTCATCAAATGTTACAGCATCCCATTGTCCAACCGCCCCGACTTTTCCTGTTGAACCATGAACAAATAATTTTGCAACAGTTCCTTGACCGCCTGAAATAAGCATAGCATAAGGAGTCAATTCTTTAAAAACATAAGATTTACCAGTTGAGCGAGGTCCAATTTCTACAAAATTAAAATTAGATTCTACCAATGGAATAAGTCTAGATATAAGTAACATTTTAATTCTATCTGTTATTCCTTCTGCTGTTGGCTCTATCCCAGAACTTCTTAATAAAATATTAATCCATTCTTCTTTAGAAAATTTATCTCTCATATTTCTAAACTTACTATTTTCAAAATTAGATAGCTGAATAGGTTTAATATCTTCAATGACAAAAGGAAATATATTTTTCCCTATCATTATATCAGGATCATATTGCATATCAATAATTGCCCAAACACCACCCAACATCATCTTTTCATGCTGGCTTACTAAACCATCACTAATATTTGCATCTTTAATATTACTATTTTGTAATTGAGCCCAATATTTATCTTTCTTTGTATCAAGATTTACACTGATTTTATCTATTATTTTATACGAACCTTGTTTTTTTATCTTTGAATGTATTAAGTCACTCTCTTCTGGATTTACATAATGTTTTGATAAAACATTTTTCACATTCTCCATACCTTTTTTTATAGCTTCTTCATCATCTGTTGAACAACTATTTGCAATCAAATATTCTAAAACAAAAACTGGAACATTTTCTCCAATCTTCAATTTTTGAACTAAATCCTTTTTTACAACATATCCTTTAAAATGCTCTAACATTTTTTCATCTAAATCATCTAATACTATACTCATAATTATTTCCTTTTTTTTATTAATTATTGTCCACTAAAATAACAAAAATTGTTAATTCCTTTCTGCAAGGAGCAATTCCTTTCTGCAAAAAATTCCTTTCTGCAAGCAAGGATTTCTTTCTGCAAAGCAAGAATTCCTTTCTGCAAGGAGCAATTCCTTTCTGCAAAGCACTTCACTTTATTTAACAAACCCACTTAGAGTTATTTCGAGTCCCGGTATTTTTTATTTTCCCTTGTCGTCTCAATAATGTAAGTAAATTTGCAATTTTATATTTTTTTTGTTCATCATTCAAACCATCGCTAAGTTTATTCCATAATAAATTATTAATATCAGCTCGTGATGCAACTTTAAAAGTTTTGATATAATCTATAATTAATTTTATATAAAATGTATCATCTTGAACTTTTGTTTTAATATAGTCAGCTTCTTTAGAAGTTACTTTTGCAATAGTTGCTGAAATATGCAAATTTGATTTTCTTCCTTCTACAAGTTTAGCTTTACGCAATTTATTTATAATATGACTCTCAATGGGTATCTTTTTTTGAATCATATCTAAAACAATAATGTCTGAAAGAAGTAAATCTGTTTTTTGCATTAATAATTGACTATATTGAGAATCAACAATAGCCCCATGTATAGTTGTTTTAACACCATCTAATTCTGATAAATCATAATCAGATAGAGGTAAATATCTTTTAGCTTGTCTTAGATGCATTTCATGAATGCCATATCCCATTGTGTCAATCATATTCAATTCGGTCATTGCCTGTGCCAAAAAAGGATTCCTATAGCGACTTGGAGTTTTATTCCCAAGCATATAATCTTCTGGAACTCCCTCAAAAAAGTTCCCTTTGTTTTCAAGAATTAATTTATCCTGTAATTCTGTAACAATAATCCTTGCATTTTCAGTATAATCTTGATGAGCTATACAATTATGTAAACTTTCTAATACAATTTTATCATCATACTTAGCAACTTCAATAGGAAGAAGTTCATTATTTGGCAGAATGCGAATTTGGAAATTTCGTATTTTTTGATATAAGGCAGTAGAATTAAGAAAAAATGGAGGGTAAAAATGCTCATAAGCTCTTTCAGCACCTTCTAATTTCCAAGTCATTTGTGCTGGATATGGCAACAACAAATGTGCAGACTCTCTTTTTCCTAAAAGTAGTATAGTCGCTTTAGTTATTTTCCCATCTCTTGTTAAGCGAGTTCTGTCAAGAAAAGTTGATACAGACCATTTCTTTACTTCATTTTCAGAAAAACGGTTTGCATATTTTCGTGCGAAAGAAGTTCTTGCTCGTTCTATTGCTTTAGAATCTAAATGCTCAATAGTAGCATTCTGAACAATCTGTGCACTCCAATCAATAGCAGTTGTCTGAAGTCTTATTTCATCAAGTTTATCTAATCCTAGAGATGTCAAACTTTCTCCAGCTCTTGCATAATAATGACCTTTCCATGATATTGGCATCCCTCGTGGCGCCATTGGTATTTCAAATATAACAACACGACCTTTTTTTGTATTTAATTCATGAATATTTCGTATCGTTATACTAGGTTCTGTATTTTCAGCTATTTGATTTTTAAGACTTTGTAAGCGTTCAGTATTTTTACGATAATCAGAACCAACAACCGTTCTACTTTTATTATTTATTCCAAAAATAAGCCAGCCTTGTTCATATCCTCTAATATTTGATTCATTAGATAAAGCTGAAAAATATCGACCTATTTTATCTGTTGAATAATCATTATTTGCTTCTTTAAATTCAATAACTTCATTTTCCCAAACTTCAATAAGTTTATTTAATTTATCTTCATTCACATTAGACCTCCTAAATCTCGATCTGTAGATTTTATTATTTTTGCTCTATCTATTATAGCTTTGCTATTTGCATCAATAAGAGTTATATCAAGTTCATGCTTACCATCAAACGAATACTCTTGCTTGTCAACAACATTTGGATTTATCGTAATAATATTACTTTCATTATATTTTTTACAATTCTCATTAAATAAAATCTTTACTTTTCGCTCATTTGTCCATAAACTTCCATCTCCAGCGGCTCCTTTTATTTTAATAATAAAATTTTCACCTACTACATTTTTTAACTCATCTTTATTATTTATAGTTACATCCAATTTTTCAGTAATAGAATCATCAGTTGAAAAAGTAGTAAATGGGATAATTAATTCTTGTGGAGATAAACCTCCATGAGCATACCCATATTGACCTACTGTGCTGAACGGTTTGTTATTTTTTGAGAAATAAAGATAGTTATAATTATTATGTATTTGTTCTATCTCAATAAAATTATCATTAATTTGTTGAGGACTTTCTGTTCTTATATACCTTTCACTCTTAGATATAATCCCCTTAAAATCAACCTTTATTTTATCTGACTCTGTTAATAAACCAGTTAGAACAAACCCGTGATCGCTAGTGACTACAACTTTTGTAAATCCATTTTTTAAGAGTAATGAAATTTTATCCGTGATAAAATCCTCTATCTCTTCAAAAAATTTCAATCCCTTTTGTTGCAGTTTTTCTGCAATACTATCTATATCTTTAAACGAACAAACTAATATATCGCTTTCAATACTCTTGTAACTTACTTCATCAAGCTGAATAAATGAAATATCTTTATCAAATTGTTCTGATAAATATTTCTCTCTCATTTTATGAATGGGTTCAATAGTTCCTTTGTCATTATAAATTAAGCTCATATTATTCTCTGTTTCAGAAGGAATTCCTGCCAATTTATAACTATTTTCTACTTTTATATCATCTGCGGACTTAGCAATAATATTTTGAACGACTTCATAAGACAATCCATCTCCAACGATAATTGCTACTTTCTCATTCTCTTCAATAATATTTTTCAATGTTCCTGTTTGATTTTCTTTATAATCTGCGAAGTTCGCAAACCATTTATCCAAAAACTGTATCAATATATTTTCATAATACTCTTGCAATGGCTTTATTATATTTTCATTGTTAAGATATTCTGAATAAACCATTCTAATTGCTGAATCTAGTTTATAAAAAGAGGTTGTATAAAATTCAATTGCTGTTTCTAAAGATGATATATTTGTTGTTGAATTAATATCAAATTCTAAAATATCTACAATTGCTAACCACAATCCATTTTTCCATTTACTGCCTATAATGTCTTTAGATCTAGATTTTATTTTTTCTATAATGACTTTATCTTTTCGAGAATAGTTAATACTTATTGCTATATTTAATAACCACTTCTCATCTATATGATCAAATGGATGAGATATATTAACATCCCAAATATTTTCAACATCATACTTCGCAGTATCTTCATGACAATATTTTCTTAACGATTCTTCATATTGTTTAGAATCTGTCCAATTATCATAAATAGAAGTATATTTTTCATCTGCTTTTTCAGTTAGAGTAGAACATAATATTTTATTTGCAACTTCCTTTGCCAAGGTTTCTGGAGGCTGTTTTAAATAATCTCGTTCTAACCATTTGTTTAATTTAATAGAAAATTGTTCATAGACATCTTGATCTCTTTCTTTACAAAACTTTTGCGGATTGTGCAAAAATGGCAATACTTCGTTACCAATACTAAATAACATATCACTTCCATTTTTAACAAGTTGTTCCCAATACTCTCTTTCTTTTGTTACGCTCTCTTTTGCAGCAATAATAATTTCATTGTTAGGCAAATCAATATTTAATTCAAGCTTATTAAAAAGCATGGTTTTTATATATTGTTCAAATTTTGATATATCAATGCAACCGCAAGTTTCACAATATTCACGAATAAAAGTTAATTTATCCTTTTCCATAGTTGAAAAAATAACAACTTTTTCATTTTGATAATCTTTTTCAATATAATATTTAACTTCCAATTCATCTATCTCATTACTTACATCAAATAATTTATAATCATTAGACATTAAGCCTTTCAGAAAATCATAGTTTGCGGACTCTGCAAGTATAACTATACGATCTTTTTCACTTAAGATATTTTCTATATCTTCTCTAAACCATTTATCAAACATATTTTTTCCTTTTTTTGTCCACGAAAATCACTAAAAACACGAAAACCTTGAACCTCAGATAGCCACTGATTTTCACAGATAGTTTTTTTATTTTGAAGAAGTTTTGCTTTTTATAAAAATAAAAAAATAGTTTATTTAAATATCCGTGTTTATCTGTGTTCATCTGTGGTTCCTATTTTATCATTATTTTTGTTAATATATTTCATATTACTTAGACTCCAAATATGACATTATAACATTTGCTTTACTCAGTTCAGGCAACTTTCCATATTGGTTTTCTATTTCTAAATATTTCTTTTTTGCGTCTTCTAGCTTTTCATCTTTTAATAATAAAAAGAGAGTATCTAAATCGTTCTTAGATTTTTCTGTTCTTGGAGTAGTTCCCATCATATCTTCCAAAATATAATCACTATTCCAACCATAAGAATCTGTAGGAGAAATATAACCACCATTCTCATTTAAAACTATTATATTTTCAGGCTGAACTTCTCCTAAAACTTGAGGCGAATGTGTTGATACTATAAACTGGCAATTGGGGAATACCTCTGTTAATTTAGGCATAACAACTCTTTGCCATTTTGGATGTAAATGCAAATCAATTTCATCAATAAGAATAACCCCTTCGCCTGATAATGGATTCTCAAAGCTTGGATTTGCAATGGCTAACCTTCTAGCCAAATCTCCAACCATTGCCAATAAACATTTTTCTCCATCTGATAATTGGTTAATATCAAAATATGTTTCGCCTTTTTTTACTTGCATTTGCAATGATGGCTTGCGTCTTATTCTAATATTTGAAAATCCAGTTAATTTAAAAATCGCCTGCCTAACTGCATTTAAACTTGGTTCTTTATGCTCTTCAAAGAAACTCATTTGCTTTTCATTAACATCTTCTACTGGATATGACCTTTGTTCATTTTCCCAATCTTCTTCTTCTCTGAACCATTCAAAAAACGAACGAAAATCTGTTCCTGATATTAGTGATTTATCATAAGTTGATAGTTGATTAAATTTATGTTTTGTTTTAATGCGTAATGGAACATCTATAACTGCTCTATTAACTGCATAATACGCAATTAATGGAACACTGTTTTTATTGTTTTCATCAAGAGATTCTAATATTAAATCAACCTCTTTTGTCAATTTCGCCTGTCTTTTTGATTTTTTCCGCCCATCTTTAAATGACTTTTTCCTAGAAGAATTCCAGTCTAAATCTTTTCCATTAATTTCTGTATAAATTGTATTTTTAGTTATGGAATAACCTTTTTTAATATCGCTTTCTTTTATGGCTCTCTTATTTTTGGGTTCTAGTTTATTAACAAACATTGATAATAATATCGCTAGTGCATCAAGAATTGTAGATTTCCCATATCCATTATTTCCAATAATAACATTAACTTGTTCATTAAACTCAAGATCTAATTCTTTAAAGCTTCTGAAATTTCTTAATTCAATCTTTTTTACTTTCATTTTATCTTCTCCTTTTTGAACCACAGATTAACTCTGATGAACGCAGATAGAATTTAATTATCTTCATTTGAGATTCTTTTAATTATACATTTAAATAAGTTCCCGTCACGATCATCAATAAAATCAATATTTGGGTGATACTCTAAAGCTCTTAAAATCCCAGACCCATATCCTCTATATGGTAAAATTTTATTTGCGAATGATGCTAATATTGGATTTCTAC
>JAOZMT010000087.1 GCA_029934175.1 Victivallales bacterium
TTTTCGTGGTTAATTCTTTAATTATTCTGCGTTAAATTATTCTGCGTAATTTTTAGATAACTATTTTTTAATATATTTTGAATATAAAGTTCCAATAGGCCCTGAAATAATATATAAATTAATTATTAGAACAGTTGATAATTGTGGATATAAAATAAGTGAGATTATAATTAAAATAAGTAAAGCTAATCTCTTTTTATTTCTTCGGACAGATTGTAACCATTTACCTGCATGAACATATTTAACAGGTGCAACCATCATTAATCCCATGAATGCTGTGTATATTGGTAATCCTTTTAATATAAATTCTGAATTATTATTATTTTGCATTGCATAGTTATAATAAATTATAATACTACAAATCGCTGCAGCAGCTCCTGGAGATGGTAGTCCTGAAAACTTGCCATCAGATTTTTTTTCTAAAATAGCATGAACATTATATGTTGCAAGTCGTAATGCAGCACACGCTATATAAATTGCACTCATCAACCACACAACTATATATTGATATGATTCTAAATCACGCAGATGATGTGCCATTATAGCAACTATCGTTGCAGGAGCAACTCCAAAAGTTACCATATCTGCTAAAGAATCCATTTGCGCTCCGTGCATACTTGTAGCATTTAAAATTCTAGCTGTAAACCCATCTAGGGCATCAAAAACCATAGCACCTAAAATTATCCATGCACTAATCGCAAGAACAGCTGATTGTTGTTTAGGTTCATCATAAACATGTAGTGTATAAAGAATAGCACTAAATCCACATAGAGAATTGCATATTGTTAAAAAATTAGGGATTAGCTTTAACCATGGATTGTTATCTAAAAAAGTTTTCATCTTTTTTTTCGTTTTTTCTTTCATAATTTTATAATAAATCCTTTAGTTTGTTATTAATGCGTTTAATATCATCATCTTTGCTTTCTTCATTAACAACTTTTTTTTGTGGAGTTTCATTTTTTGTTACTAAATCAGTTAATTTCTCATTTACAATATTCTGTTTCTTAAGTTCTTTTTGAACAACAGGTTCTTCTTTTGCTTCTACTGGTTTTAATAATTCTAAAATTTCATTTGTCTTTTTTGGATTGTTTGACAAATAATTGGCAATATCACCACCACCTGAAACTCCAGCCGTTTCTACATCATCTTTTTTTGCTGTTTTTATAACATCTAAAAAGAAGTTTTCTAAAGATTTATGAGGATGTTCAATTTTGAAATCATCAGTTCCTAAATGTTCTCTTAAAATAGCCAATACCTTTTCTGTGACTTCAGGTTTCAGCATTGGAGTTGAAATTTGACTTTCCTCTGGAATTACAAGCAGGTCACTTAAAGTCCCCGTTGCTCGTATTTTACCACCGTATAAAATAATCACCCTATCGCAAATATCTTCTATATCGCTTAATAAATGACTTGTAACTACAACAGTTTTACCTCTTTCTTTTAAAGTTTGTATTAAATTTTTCACATCTCTACACCCAAGAGGATCTAGTCCCGAAGTTGGTTCATCAAGAATTAGTAAATCTGGGTCATTTATCATTGCTTGTGCTAAGCCTATTCTTCGTGACATTCCTTTAGAAAATTCTCCTACCATTCTATATTTCACATGGCTCATTCCAACCATATCTAATAGTTGGTCAATTCTGCTTTTCCGCTCTGCCTTGGACAAATTAAAAATACTTCCAAAAAAGTCGAGTGTTTCATAAGCATTTAAATATTTGTATAAATAAGTTTCTTCTGGCAAATATCCTATTTTTTTCTTTGTTTGCACATCTCGCGGAGATTCCCCTAATACAGAAATAGAACCACTTGTAGGGAATAACAATCCTAACAACATTTTTACAATAGTAGATTTACCTGAACCATTAGGACCTAATAATCCTACAACTTCACCTTTATTTATCGTAAAATCTACATCGTTTACCGCCTTAGCTTTTGGTCTTTTCCAAAAGTCTTTAAATTCTTTTGTTAGTCCGACCGCTTCAATTATTTTTTCATTTTGAGTGTTCATAATTTTTTATTTTTGTTGTTTAATCATTAAATTGAGAATAAATTTTAGGAATTAAATATTTTGCAATAGCAGTTACAGGGACTGCCAATACCATTCCCGAAATTCCAATAAATAAGCCACCTAATAAAACTACAATAATAGTTTCTAATGTTGTCAAACCTAGCGATTCTCCAACAATATTAGGATATAAAATAAGTTGATCTAAAATACCTGTTACAAATGAAAAAAGTAGGACAATTAGTGCAATTTGTAACATATCTTGATTGCCTCCATTTACAGCAAAGCAAACCAATATAGTTAAAGAACCAGTTGCCAACGGTCCTATAAATGGCAATAAAACATTGCATCCTGCAATACAACCAAGTGCGATAGGATAAGGAACATTTAAAACAGATAATGCGATAGTGTAAATAATAGTTTCAATAATCATTATTAAAATATATCCACGCACCCAAGATTTTAGTTGTAATGAAATATGATTGATTATTTCTTTTGCAGATTTTTTAGTGTCTTCTTCTGTATCTGGAAGCCACTTTGAACTAAAAATTGAATTAACCAAATAACCACCAATACTTGATTTTTCTTTTTGATTTGTAGCAAAAGCACCCATTTTTTGTAGAAAAAATGAAAAGAAAAATAAGGTTAATAGGAAATTAATAATAAGTGCAATTATCCCACCAACAGCACCAAGAGTAAATGAGAATACACCTCCTGATTTATTTAATAACATAACTGCCATGCTCTTTTGATTATTTTTATCTTTTAAATATGTGGCAAGTTCTTTTTGTGCTAAAGCAAAACCTGGCACTTTTTCTAATTTTGGCTTAAGTTTATTTAAATCTTTACTAACCGATGATATAAGAGATTTGAAATATGTTTCTTGTTCATTTGCGACTTGTGCATTTTGTTCTTTTTTGACTGATGAATCAGCAAAATTACGAACATCATGATAGATATTATAAACATAATTTGCTGAAAACCAAGAAATTGATGTAAAAATAAGTAAAAAAGCTCCAAAAAAGAAAACTAAGGTTAAATGGCAAGCTAAATTTGAACGGACTAGATTTTCAGAAGGTGGAGGATCAAAAGAATCTTTTTTATAAATATTAGATATTTTATTTGCGAGTTGTGCAAATGGCTTTTTTATATTACTTAAAATATTAAAGAAACCACAAACAATATTATTTTTTAAAAAAACGGTTGCTATCCATTTTTGAATAGGCAAGGCAAAAAAAGCTAGAACTATTCCAAATAGAACAGATTTTAAAAAAGAAGCTATAAAAATAAATACAAGAATAATAAACAGTGATGCTATTATTCCGGCACTAGATTTAAATATACCACCTAAACTTTTTTTGCCTACTAACATAAAATTTATTTAATAAATAAATCTTTCAACATAGGATTGTCTGAATTTTGTATATATTGAAGATTTTTTTCAATAAAATCAATTCTTTGCGATACACAATCAGCAGTAAACAATGGATCTTCTGGAGTATTTATAACATAATCCAATAACCTATCAAGCGTTGTCGTTGCAACATGCATTCTTGTATCAGATGATGCATAATAAATGAAAACATCACCATTATCTCTTGTGATTACACCATTACAGAAAACAACATTTGAAACATCTCCAATTCGTTCACTTTCCAATGGAGCAAGGAAATGTCCGCCAGGACTAGCAATTACTTTGTTTGGTTCGTTCAAATCACACATAAATGCGTAAAGAACATAACGCAAACCTGCTGCTGTATCTCTAACTCCATGAGCAATATGCAACCAACCTTTTTCTGTTTTAATTGGAGGCGCACCCATTCCATTTTTAACTTCTTTTATTGTATGATATAATTTAGGGTCAATTACTGTTTCAACTTCAATTTTTGGTTTTGTAATATCATCACATAATCCCCAACTAATTCCTCCACCTGTCCCAGTTTGGATAAATCCATCCTGTGGACGAGTGTAAAAAGCATATTTACCATCTACAAATTCTGGATGTAAAACTACATTTCTTTGCTGTGGAGATACTGTATCTAAATCAGGTAGTCTTTCCCAAGTTTTCAAATCTTTAGTTCTAACAATTCCACCTTTAGCTGTAGCAGATGATGTATCGCCAGCTGGCGCATCTAGATCTTTTCTTTCAGAACAGAAAGTTCCATAAATCCAACCATCTTCATGCTTAACAAGTCTCATATCATAAATATTTACATCTCTATCATCAACTTCTGGAATAACGCAAGGATAATCCCAAAATTTAAATTCGTCTATACCAGTTTCACTTTCAGCAACTGCGAAAAATGATTTTCTATCATAACCTTCAGTTCTAACAACAAGATAAAACTTTCCATTAAGTTCAATAGCTCCTGAATTTAAAGTTGCATTTATACCTAATCTTTCTAGCAAGAAAGGATTTGTTTTAGGGTTAAAATCATAACGCCAATAAGGTGGAATATGATCTCTTGTTAAAATAGGGCGTTTATATCTTTGATACACTGTATTATTCCAAAATTGATAAGGGTCATTTTTTTTGCGAATAAGCTTATTATATTTTGTTATAATTTCTCCAACTTTTGAATTAAATGATATTTTTTGCATTATTTCTCCTTTTTTATATATTGTTAAAAACAATAGTAATTTAGCACATAGTTTACTTTTTTCAACTTAATATACAAATAAACAGCGTTAAAAAACTTGATTTTTTGCTTTTATGAAGTATTTTACCTTAGTTAAAAATTTCACAAAGGAGAAAAAATAATGTCAGAAAAAGTAAATATAATATTAGATGGTATAAAATTAGCGGTTGATGCTGGTAAAACAATCCATAAAGTTGCAGAAGAAAATGGAATAAATATCCCAACTTTATGCACAAGTAGCAAAGTTTCAAAAACTACATCATGCTTAGTTTGTAGCGTGAGAAATATTAAATTAAATAAAAATGTCCCTTCTTGTGCAACAATTGTATCTGAAGGAATGGAAATAGATGCCTCATCAGATAAGATTAAAAAAGTTCGACAAACGATTTTAAATTTACTCTTAGGCGAGCATACAGGAGATTGTGAAGCTCCATGCACTGTTGCATGTCCTGCACAAGCCGCAGTAGAGGAATATGTTCTTGAAGGAAAAAACTCTAATTTTTTAGAGTCTTTGAAAATTATAAAAAAAAGAATTCCTTTACCAATGTCAATAGGTAGAGTTTGTCCTCGATTTTGTGAAAAAGATTGCCGTCGTAATATTTTAGATAATGCAGTGGCGATTAATGATTTCAAACGAACTGCCGCTGATTTATTTTATGAAGAATATTTAGAAGAGTTACCAGAACTTAATGGCAGTAAGATAGCTATCGTTGGAGGCGGTCCAGCTGGATTGGCTGTTGCATATTACGCAAGATTAGAAGGTTTTACTCCTGTAATTTTTGAAAGAATGCCGAAAAATGGAGGAATGTTAAGATATGGAATCCCAGAGTATAGATTACCTAAAGGTATTTTAGATAAAGAATTTGCACACTTCGCAAAAATGGGTATTGAAGTAAAAAATAATGTTGAAATTGGCAAGGATATATCATTAGACAAATTAAAAGAACAATTCGATGCAGTTGCTGTTACGATAGGTTGTTGGCAAGCTAGTTCTATGAGAACAACTGGCGAAGAACTTGCTGAAGAGGGAATTGTTTGGCTTGAAGGTATTGCGAGAAATAACAATAAAGCCGAAAATCCAGGAGTAACACTTGTAATTGGAGGAGGAAATACTGCTATGGATTGTGTTCGTTCTGCCGTAAGATTAGGCGGCGACGCAACTTGCATTTACCGAAGAACTGAATATGAAATGCCTGCTGAAAAACTCGAAATTGAAGAAGCAAAGGAAGAGGGCGTTAATTTTAGTTTTTTAATCGCTCCTATATCACTCAAAAAAGATAATAATAAATTAGTTTTGACATGTCAAAAAATGGAATTAGGCGAACCAGATGCTTCTGGAAGACGACGACCTATGCCTATAGAAAATTCTGAATATGATATTGTAGCTGATACTGTTATAGCTGCAATTGGACAAAAAATGCGTCCTTTTGAAGGTTTAGAACTAGCAAAGTGGGGAACGGTAGAAGTTTCAGAAACATCAAATATGTCAGACAATGTATTTTCATGTGGAGATTGTGTTACTGGAGCAGCAACAGTTGTAGAAGCTGTTGCTGGTGGAAGAAAAACTGCATTAGCAATAAGAGATTTTATTAACAATGAAATTCATAAAGAACCTGCCGTTATAAATGTTTCAAGAGGTCATTGGAACAGTTTGTCAAAAAAAGATTTAGTCTTTTTGACTACCCCTGTAAAAGAGGACAGAACAAATCAACAATTAATTGATATAAAAGATAGGTGTTCTTCGTTTGATGAAGTTGCCAAATCGTTTACAAAAGAAGAGTTAGCTGTCGAAGGGACACGATGCATAGAATGTAGCTGCACTGCTAAAAATGATTGCAAACTGAAAAAATATTCAGAAGAATATGGAGCAAAACCTGATGAAATACAAGTTGAAAAGATACAAGATTATTATGACACTCGTCATAAGGATATAATTCAAGATAAGATGAAATGTATAAAATGCGGATTATGCGTAAAAATTTGTTCAGAAGTTATCAATAAGGGGTTACTAGGCAAACAAGAGCGAGGATTTTATACAGCAATAGGAACATTTTATAAAGAAGAACTACCTCAATCTTGCACAGAATGTGGCGCGTGTATTGAAGAATGTCCTGTTGGTGCTTTGGATTGGAAAAAGAAATAATTTAATATGATAGGTATTTTAACATTTCACCAAGTTTATAACTATGGTGCTGTTTTACAGGCGTATGGGCTTCAAAAATTTTTAGAAGAAAATGAATACGATGTTGAAATTATTGATGTGAAAGCGTTTATTCGACCTAGACCATCTGTTGTTCTTCCATCTTTTTCTACTAGATATGTTAAATATTTGATAAAAAAAACTTTTGATAAAGAATTTAAAAAAATTCATAAAACATCAACTATTAAAGCAAATAAATTTGATAATTTCAGAACACAATATTTAAATTTGAGTAAAGAATATTCATCGTTAATGGCTTATAGTGATGAGAATAAATTAGATGCAATAATCGTAGGAAGTGACCAAGTTTGGAATCCTAAATACGGGAAAAAAGCTATGGAAACTTTTTTTATAAAAGGTCTTTTTAATAATATAAAAAAAATCGGATATGCTGGTTGTATTGGTTCTGGAAGTGTGAAATATGATATTTTAGATAAATTTGCAGATAATATTGACAGATTTACTTCTATTAGCACTAGAGATGAATTTTCTAAAAATTATTTATCAAAATGGACAAAAAAACCAATTGAAAATGTGGGAGACCCATCTTTATTAATAGATTGGAGTGAAATAGATATTGATTTAAGTATGTATGAATTGCCTGAAAAATATATTTTTATTTATGGAGTATTTAAAAATAAAGAGGATATTTTAAAAAGATTAAAAGAAGAATTGAATTTGCCAATTGTATTAATTGGAATGGAGAATGAATACAAATCTAGTGTAGCAGATATTGTTTTAAATGATGTTGGTCCATTAGAGTGGGTTGGATTATTAAGAAAATCATCATTTGTCATTACAAAATCTTTTCATGGTTTTATGTTTTCATTAATGTTCAATAAACAAATGTTTGTTTTTTCAAGTGGAACACCTGCAATTTCTAGGTTACAAGATATGTGTATAAAACTAGGAATAGAAGATATTATAATAGAAAATAGCAATGAAATAAAGAAAAATATAGATTTACAGAAATTGATAAATTATGATAATGTAAACAAAATATTAA
>JAOZMT010000088.1:0-4213 GCA_029934175.1 Victivallales bacterium
AGTTTTTCGCAAAGAACACAAAGGTTTTCTTTGTGAAACTTAGTGTTTAACTTTGTTTCCTCTGTGGTTAACTATAATTTAATGTGGTTAACTGAATATATACAATAATTCTAAAATTACCAAAGTCTATTATCTAAGGAACGATATTGTATTGCTTCAAAAATATGATTAGGCATAATAGGAATAGAATTTGCTAAGTCTGCGATAGTTCGTGCAACTCGTAATATCCTATCATAAGCCCTAGCGCTGAGTTGGAACTCTTTTATAGAGTGCCGTAACATTGTTTCACATTCTTTGTCAAGTTTACAATATTCTTGTATTTGGCTTGACAGCATATGCGAGTTACTATGAATATTTTTGGCATTTTCAAATCTTTTATTTTGAATGTCTCTTGCTTGCTTAACTCTTTCTCCCATTGTAGCACTAGACTCTCCTTGTGGAGCTCTTAATAATTCATCTTCTGATAATGCATTCACCGCCACATGGATGTCTATTCTATCAAGTAATGGACCCGAAATTTTTGTCCGATAGCGTTGAATTTGCATAGATGAACAACGACATTCTTTTTGTGCTCCAACTGCTCCATAAAATCCACAAGGACAAGGATTCATCGCTGCTATTAAGATAAATCTTGAAGGAAATTCAAATGATCCAGCTGCACGAGATATAGTAACGGTGCCATCTTCTAAAGGCTGTCTCAATACTTCGAGGACATTTCTTTTAAATTCTGGAAATTCATCTAGGAATAAAACTCCATTATGTGCCAAGCTTATTTCACCAGGAGAAGGATTTGTTTGTCCTCCTAGTAGCCCAGCATCACTAACAGTATGGTGTGGAGAACGAAAAGGTCGAGATTTTAATAATGATTCCTTAGGTGGTAAAACCCCTTTTATACTATGGATTTTTGTAGAGTCAATAGCTTCTTCCAATGTCATTGCAGGTAATATACTTGATACTCTTTTTGCTATCATACTTTTTCCAGATCCAGGAGGTCCAACCATTAACACATTATGACCGCCTGCTGCTGCAACTTCTAATGCACGCTTCGCAAGTGTTTGACCTTTTACATCTGCAAAATCATTATCATAAGAAATTTTTTTTGAATATTGAGCAAAGTCAGGCTTAGGGCAAGGAGTTAAACTTGTTTCTCCTTTAAAAAAAGATACTGCTTCGAATAGGTTTTTAACACAATAAACAGTTTTGTTCCCAGAGGCAATCGCCGCTTCTGTTACATTTTCTTCAGGAACTAGAATAGTATCAATATTATCCATTGAACTTGCTTGAATTGCAGTCGATAAAGCTCCCTTAATTGGTCTTATCTTCCCATCTAAACCAAGTTCTCCAGTAATCATGGTTCTAGCAAGAGCAGTCCTATCAAAATCTCCCATAGTTGCAATAATACAAAGAGCTATGGGCAAATCAAAACCTGCTCCTTCTTTTTTTATATCAGCTGGTGCAAGTCCTATAACAGTGCTTCCTGAAGGATAGAAGAATCCAAAACTTTGCATTGCAGACATTATCCGATCCTTACTTTCTTTCACTGCTGCGTCAGGCAAACCAACGATAGATGTGAAGATTTTTTCACCAAGCCCAGTTGCATTTACCTCTACTTCTATAGGATATGTATCTACACCAATTATGGCAGTAGAGTATGTTTTAGCCAGCATTATTTTTTAGCTCTTCTAATTTTTCTATTAATTCTTCTTTATATTTTTCTTTCGTTTTATTTAGGTCGTTATTAGCAGTTTTAGTAAAATATTTATGCATTTTCAAGAAGCCTATTTGAAATTCTAACCATTCAATATCAGTCATCTCCATTTTTTGCCAAGCTAGTTCCATTCTTAAATTATCGGCATATTCATAATTTAACTCCGTTCCCAAATAATATAAATCGGAATCACAAATAATTTCGTCTAAAAGAGAATTTGTTTGTTGGGGGATTTTAGTTGCGAGTATCATTTTTCTGATAATTTCAATATCTTCTTTGCTATAGCCAAAGCCTGGCAAGACTTCTCCTGCGATTCTAGCTCCTATATATTCATTTTTAGGATATAATTCTAAAAAACCAACATCGTGAAACATACATGCAGTAAATAATAGTTCCAGCTCTTTTGCCGAACATCCCTCTTTTATTGCTATTTTATTAGCCATTTCTGCAACATATAAAGTATGCTTTAAATTATGATAAGTATGATTATCAGTCAAACCTTCTTTTAACTTTGAATAAGCCCATCTACTCGCTTCTACAACTTGCATTAAAACCTCCAGTTTTATTTATTATTATAATATATTATATCATAAATACAAAAAAATCAATAAATTTAAAGAAAAATATTGAAATTTCTTTAAAGATGTGTATATTTAATTTTATATAAACATTAAATTAATAAAAAAAGGAGACTTTGTTATGTCAACAATTGTAGTAGTTGAAAATGGGAATAAAACAGAAGTAAAATTAAGTAACGACAAGGAATTAATAATTGGGCGTAGTGCGTCATGTGATTTGGTTCTAGAAGATCCAAATATTAGTAGACAGCACTGTAAAATTTATTATCACACACAAGAACAAGCTTTTGTGTTGAGTGATTTAGGTGCAGCAAACGGAACTGTTCTAAATAGTAATCGTATCTCTGGAGAAGTTTTCTTAAATGATTCTGATAAAATTTTTATCCAAAAAGTTGAAATATTTTTTATAGAAGCTGATTCAAAAGAAACAATTACTTCAAAAATCAAAGTTGCAGCTGTAGTAGACTCAGGAATTCCTAGTGCAATACATATCGTTAAAGAATCAGAACCTGTTAAAGCATCCCCTCTTAATTATGGAGAAGGTGATTTAATTGGTGATTATAAAATATTAAATAAAATAAAAGATTTTAAATACGGAACAGTTTATGCTACAATGAAAGAGGGTTCTTCACAAAAAACTGCATTAAAAATATTTAATAGAAATTTCTCAGAAAACTCACAAGCAATAGATGATTTTGTAGCTAATTTATCAAATGCATCAAGCTTACAACATGTTGGATTGGTCACAAATTATGATGCAGGAGTTCATGAAAATCGTTGTTATGTTACAATGGAATATGTTCCTTTTGGAGACTTAAATTCATTTTTACAGAAGCATGCACCTGTTCAACCAACTGAAGCAATGAGAATTATTAAGAGTATAGCTCATTCTTTAAGATATGCATATAACCATGATAAAACAATTCATAGCAATTTAAATCCTGCTTATGTAATGTTTGGAGAAAATAGTAATGTTATTGTTACAGATAACGGTTTAGCTAATTGGATGACAGAATATCTAAGTGATGGAATATCTACCGCATTACCTTGGTATATCAGTCCAGAACAAATAACAGGAGAGTCAGAGATTGATTGGACTAGTGACTTGTATTCATTAGGTATTATGCTATTTCAAATGTTATCAGGAGCTCTTCCGTTCAATAGTATGAAAGAAGAAGAAACTCTTGCAATGCACATTGAAATGGAATTACCTTCTCCAAATGATTTAAATCCTAATGTTATAATTCCAAAATCTATTAAAAATATTTTAGGTAAAATGACTGCTAAAAAAGTAGAGGATAGATTTAAAAGCTGGGATGGTTTAATCAAAGCAATTGAAGCTCTTTCAGAAGATAATATGACAGCTGGACCAGTTAAAAGAATAAAAGGAGCTAAAATTAAGAAATTTTCTGTGAACAGACATGTTGCAAGAAAAAAATTGAAATTCAAAGTTAAGGGTAAATAAAGGAGGCTTCAATGGAACAGTCAATTATTCAGAAAGGAATTAAGATAGATGGGAAAATTACATCTTCATCTGATCTTTATATACATGGAGAAGTATTAGGGCAGATAGAATCTAGTGCTAAGGTTATTATTGCAAAAGAAGGTATTGTTAGGGCTGAAATCAAAGCAGCTGTTGTTCAAATTGCTGGAAAATTATTTGGAAATATTCAAGCAACTGAACTTATTCATGCAGTTGCTGGAGCTAAAATCAAGGGTAATTTAACAACTCCTGAAATGGTATTCGAAAAAGGTGCTTTACTTAATGGTAACATTGATATGGATAATACATCTAACGGTAATAGTGCTTTTAAAAGCACTGTTGTTGATGAAGATGAAATAGCATCTGATTATTCAAATGAACCTGCACAAGTCGCAAATGAAGAAATAAGTCAGTTTGCACAAACCGCAACTGCTGAAGTTGAAG
>JAOZMT010000088.1:4313-7794 GCA_029934175.1 Victivallales bacterium
GTCGCAAATGAAGAAATAAGTCAGTTTGCACAAACCGCAACTGCTGAAGTTGAAGAGCCAAGTCAGTTTGCACAAACCGCAACTGCTGAAGTTGAAGTGCCAAGTCAGTTTGCACAAACCGCAACTGTTGAAGTTGAAGAGCCAAGTCAGTTTGCACAAACCGCAACTGTTGAAGTTGAAGAGCCAAGTCAGTTTGCACAAACCGCAACTGTTGAAGTTGAAGAATTAAAAATTAAAACTTCTTCAGGCATGACATCTTTATCAAATACTGAAAGCACTGAATTAGATAGAAAAAAGACTTTAGAAAAACTATCAACTTTATCTGATGAAGAAATTGAAATATATTAATTTAAAATAGGAGATATTAAAATGAGTGAAGAAACAATCATAGCAAAGGGAACATATATTGATGGTAAAATAACTGGAGAACAACCATTAGAAATTAGTGGTAATGTTAAAGGTGAAATTACAATAGAAGGGAAAATCTTAATTACTGAAACTGGAGTAACTGATGCTACAATTAAAGCTGATGAAGTTGTTGTAGAAGGAGTCCATTCTGGAAATATTGAAGCTAAAGAATTAATACAAATATCTCCAGCTGGGAAGGTGAAAGCTGAATTAAAAGCTCCTGCAATTTCTATTGAGAAAGGTGCTAAATTCTCTGGTAAAATAGATATGTTTAGCGATGACGAAGACTAAATAATAGGACTATAGAATGTAGGACTATTATTTTATAGTCCTATTGTCCTAGTCCATAGTTCCTAACAAATGAGCAAACTCTCAGAGCAAGTAGAATTATACTTTCTTGATGTTATTAATGGCAATAAACACTCTAAAAAAGACATCTTTTTTAGAGTGTTTTTATTTTCTGTATCAAGATTATACCGTTCTATAACACAATTCCGCCTATGGCTATATAGCAATCGAATCTTTAGAAACCGTTCTATTGGTTGTTTAGTTGTTAGTATTGGAAATCTAACTTGTGGAGGAACGGGGAAAACTCCTGTTGTTGAAATCTTTGCAAAAACTTTACGGAAAAAAGGACGCAATGTTGCAATCCTAAGTCGTGGATATCGCTCTAAAGATAAAAGAACGCTTTTGGATAAAATTAGACAAAGATTTTCTTCTAAAAAACATGAAATAGCACCAAGAGTTGTGTCAGATGGACATAGCTTAAAACTTGACTCTATGCAAGCTGGAGACGAACCATATATGCTAGCCTCTAACTTAAAAGATGTCGCTGTTATTGTGGATAAAGATAGAGTTAAATCGGGTCTTTTTGCTATTGATAAATTCAAGACAGATACCATTTTATTAGATGATGGTTTTCAATACTTGGACTTAAAATCTCATATTAATATCTTATTGGTTGATTCAACATGTCCATTCCACAATCATCATGTGCTACCTCGTGGCTTACTTAGAGAACCAATAAAAAATGTTAGACGAGCTGATTTTATATTTTTAACAAAATCCAATGGAGGTTCTCACTTACGACATTTAAAAACTTTTTTAAGAAAACATAATAGACAAGCAGAGATTATTGAATGTTGTCATAAACCACAATATTTAGAAAAAGTTTATAGTCGCGGAGATAAAGAAGACTTATCTTTTCTTAAAGGCAGAAAAATTGCAGCTATATCTGCAATTGCATATCCCGCAAGTTTTGAAGCTTTTTTGGAAGAATTAGGCTCAAAAATAGTCCATAGGAAAAGTTATGCTGATCATCATCGTTTTACTGAGTTAGAGCTTATTGACTTTTTAAATAAGGCAAAAGCTAATGGAGCAGAATACATTTTGACTACTGAAAAAGATGCTGTTAGAATGCCTAAATTAAATCGTAGAGATATAGAATTTTATTTTCTAAGAGTAGAGATTGATATTCTAAGTGGACAGGAAAATTTTGATCAAGCAATAACTAGAATTTGTTTTTTATAATATATTATGTATATATTAAATGATTTACTTTCATCCATAAAAAATATTATTATTGCGAACTGTGCAGATGAAAAAGTTAAGGTTTGCGGAGTGTGCAATGATTCAAGGAAATCTAAAAAAAACTTTATTTTTGTAGCTATAGATGGAGCGTTGCAAGATGGACATAAATATATCCCACAAGCAATTGCGAACTGTGCAAATGTTATTGTTTATGAAAATGATTTATCTGAATTTGAAGAAGGAATTCAATACATTAAAGTTAAATCGGCTTATGCGGCTTATGCATTACTTTCGGAAGCATTTTTAGGTTATCCGACAAAAAAACTAGGGCTTATTGGAATCACTGGAACTAATGGGAAAACAACAACTGCATTTATTGTTAAACAACTTTTAAAACACAAGTCAGGCTTGATTTCTACTATTTTATATGATGATGGTAACAAAACAATATCTGCATCTCGAACAACTCCTGAAGCTTATGAACTTCAATCATTCTTTCAAAAAATGAATAAAAATAATTGTGAATATGCTATTATGGAAGTATCAAGTCATTCTCTCGTTCAAAATAGAATCGCATCTGGGAAATTTAAAGTTGCAATTTTTTCAAATTTAACAGGCGACCATTTAGATTATCATAAATCAATGGAAAATTATTATCAAGCTAAAAAATTATTATTTACAAAACATTTAGCTAATGATGGTTTTGCAATAATCAATACAGATGATAAGTATGGGGAAAATTTACATTCTGAAATAAAAGATAGTCTCTCATTAGGGACGGATAAGGAAAATGATTTTTTTATTAAGTTTATAAAAGCTGACTCCCAAAAAACAACATTTAGTTTAACAATTAAGCAAGCAAAAAAATTAACAATAACAACAAATCTAATAGGGAAATATAATATTTATAATTTATCAAGTGCAATTGCGACTTGTGCATTAATAGATGATATCGACTCATATAATTTAGAAAATGAAATATTGCACTTTGATATTCCTGGGAGATTAAATCAAATACAAACAAAAACCGCATCGTTTTTCATTGATTATGCACATACAGATGATGCATTAGAAAATGTGTTGCAAACACTTGCACAAGTCGCAAAAAAGCGAATTATAACAATTTTTGGATGTGGTGGAGATAGAGATAAAAGCAAAAGAGCACGAATGGGAAAAATTGCGGAAAAATATTCAGATATAATAATTTTAACCTCAGATAACCCAAGAACTGAAGACCCTGATAAAATAATAGAAGATATAAAAGAAGGTATTTGCGATTTGTGCAAAACAATCGTCATTCCTGATAGAAAACTCGCAATTCAAAAAAGTTTAGAGATTGCAATACAAGATGATATTATTTTAATCGCAGGAAAAGGACATGAATGTTATCAGGAAATTAATAATCAAACAATAGAATTCTCAGACAAAGCTACCTTGATGGCTATGATATAAAATAATTATGCTTGTTGTTATTAAAAAATTATTTATATTTATTTTTCAATATTAATGTTTTGACAGGATTTATGGGCTAGTTTCATATTAT
>JAOZMT010000089.1 GCA_029934175.1 Victivallales bacterium
AATATGAGACTATTAAAATTTCAAATATTCATCTTGTTTATCCTGAAAATCCTGTAATCCTGTCAAAAAAATCATATTCATTGGACGAAGTTAAGTTCAACCCCTCTTTGTGAAACTTAGTGTTTAACTTTGTTTTCTCTGTGGTTAACTATAATTTAATGTGGTTCACTGAATATATACGTTTTATATTCCTATGTGGTTTGGACTTCAAGTCTGAACCAAACTATGCACAGACAAGATGTCCGTGCCACATACTACTTTGCAAAAAAAAAGCTCAATATCACATAATGATATTGAGCTTTGAATTTTAAATCAATAAGACCTATATTTTTTCTATCTTTCCAGATCTAATACATGATGTACAAACTTTCATTCTTTTAGTTCCACCATGAACCTTAACTTTAATACTCTGTATATTTGGTTTAAATACACGCTTATTATTTTTCACAACATGTAAACCAATTCCACCAGATTTTTTAGAAAGACCTTTCCTTATGATAGATCCACCTACAACTTGTTTTTTATCACAAATTTCACATTTATTACTCATTTTAAAACTCCTATAAACTAGTTAGTATTTTCATTGGATATTATTATCGAAATTAATAAAGAACAAAAGTGGTGGGATGACTGGGACTCGAACCCAGGACCACCGCCTTAAAAGGGCGATGCTCTACCGACTGAGCTATCATCCCACTTTTGTTTCTTTCAATACTTGTAATATATCATTTATTTGAAAAAATACAAATCAAATCAAAAAAAATATACTATTTTTTTCTAAAAGTTATTCGACCTTTTGTTAAATCATACGGAGACATCTCCATAGTAACCGTATCTCCAGGTAAAATCCTTATGAAATTCAATCTCATTTTCCCACTAATATGAGCTAAAACAGTGTGTCCACCATCAACCTCTACTTTAAATCGTGTATTAGGTAATAATTCTTTTACCACACCATCAACTTTAATGACATCTTTTGCCACAATATTATATCTCCTTTTGGTTATTTTAATATTTAAATATTTTTATTTATTTTTAAATTGTTAAGATTTCAGGTTCGCCATCTGTAATTAGCACTGTATGCTCAAAATGAGCAGACATTTTAAAATCCTTGGTTCTAACAGTCCATCCATCCGCTTCAGTTACAGTTTTATAAGTTCCTCTATTAAACATAGGCTCTATAGCCAAAACCATTCCTGGTCTAAGCATAGGTCCTTTTGCACTTTTAAAATTAGGAACTTCTGGTGGTTCATGTAATTCACATCCACACCCATGACCAACATACCCTCTAACTACACCTATTTTATTTCTTTTTGCAACATTTTCAATTGCAATACTAATATCTCTAACATAATTTCCTCTTACAGCTCTTTTAATTCCTGCATAAAGTGCATTTTCTGTTTGCAACAAAAGCCCTTCTATTTTATCATTAACAGGTCCAGTTTTAACTGTTTCTGCATTATCTCCAATAAACCCATTCAAATTAACGCCAACATCAATAGAAACGATATCACCTGCAACAATCTCTCTTGCACCACCAATTCCATGAATAACTTCTTCATTAACAGAGATACATATCTGACCTGGGAAATCTCTATATAAATGAAAAGCACTTGTTCCTCCAGTGCTAGCGATAATCACTTCGGCATATTCATCTATTTGCTTTGTTGTAATACCTGGTCTGATAAACATTGCAATTTGCTTTCTTGCATAAGCCGCAGCTTCTCCAGCTTTTCTAATTCCTTCTATTTCATCTTTTGTATGAACTATAAAATTTTTTGGCATAATTTTACAACTCTATAGCTTTTTTTAGGGCATTGTAATTAATATCTGTAGCTGGTTCAGCATCTATTTCTTTTAACATAGGACCTTTATAATACCCAATAACTGGTTCAGTCTGCTCTTTATAAACAACTAATCTATTTTTAGCAGTCTCTAATGAATCATCTGATCTTTGATATAATACACCATTGCACATATCGCAAACTCCATCTTTTTTTGGAGGAGAAAATAATTTATTAAAGTTAACGCCACATTCTTTACAAGTAATTCTAGCAGTCAGCCTTTCTAATAAGACTTCATCTTTTGCATTAAAGAAAATAACAGCATCTAAAGGCTTATTCATTTTCATTAAAGCTTTATCTAAAAGTTCAGCTTGCGGAACTGTTCTAGGAAATCCGTCTAAAATATATCCACTATTACAGTCTTCACACTGTAACCTAGAAACAACCATATCAACAACAAGTTCATCAGGAACTAAAGCACCTGAATCAATAAATGATTTAGCTTTTGTGCCCAATTCAGTTTTATTTTTTATTTCACTGCGAAAAATATCTCCAGTAGAAATATGAACCAAAGGTGAATCTTTAATTAACAACGCAGCAATTGTCCCCTTCCCTGCTCCTGGAGCACCTAAAAAAACTAAATTTTTCTTCATTTTTCTTCCTCATATTTGTTAGTTAAAAAATCAATAAGCTTATCTTCAGAAAACTCAGATTGCTCTCCAGTTTCCATATTCTTACAAACAAAATTTTTATTAGCAACTTCATCGTCTCCAGATATAATTGCATAAGTCGCAGATATTCTATTAGCAGTTCTCATTTGTGCTTTCATACTTTTTTGTTCAACTTCTGAAATAACAGGCAGTGATTTTATTCTTAATAAAGCAGCTAATTTAATATTTCTCATTATAGCAGGCTCACCTAGCCCCACTAAGTAAATTGGTTTTATAGACTTTAATTTAGTCTCTATGTTCAAGGATTCACGAACCATTAATAGTCGTTCCATCCCCATTGCATATCCTACACCTATTACAGGTTTTTTACTACCTGGCAAAAACAATTCGTATCTTCCTCCACCAGCAATAGCATTTTGTGCGCCAAGTCCACTATGAACTAATTCAAATACTGTGTGAACATAATAATCTAAGCCACGCACTAACCTAGTATCAATTTTATATTTTATATCTAATGCATCTAAAGCATCTATAACTTTTTTAAAATAATCCTTACTTTCATCAGAAAAATATGAAGATGGATCTGGAGCAGAATCAATTGATGATTGACAATCTCTAGATTTACAGTCTAATATTCTCCAAACATTATTTTCTAATCTCGTCTTACAGTCATCGCACATTGTATCAATATGTTCTGAAAAATATGCTTTCAAAGCATCTTCTGCAGGTTTTCTATCTGATTGCGCACCTCTAGTATTAATCAATAACTCCGAATCATTAATGCCAATCTCTTCTAAATATTGAATTAACATTGCGATAGATTCAGCATCTAACAAAGGAGATTTTCTTCCTATATTTTCAACACCAATTTGATGAAATTGTCTTTTTCTTCCTGCTGCAGGCTTTTCTCCTCGAAACATAGGTCCAATATAAAAAACCCTCTGTTCATTGCCATTCATAACATCAGTGCCTAGCATAGCTCGCATAACACCAGCAGTGCCTTCAGGTCTAAGAGTTAAACTACGCCCTCCTCTATCCTCAAAGGTATACATTTCTTTTTGCACAACTTCAGTATCATCTCCAAGTCCACGCTTAAAGACCTCTGTATATTCAAAAACAGGAGTTCGTAATTCTTCATATCCATATAGAGAGAATACTTCATTTGCAGATTGTTCTAATTCTTGCCAAGCATGAATGTCGCTTGGGAATATATCGGAAGTTCCAGGAGGAGGAGAGTTTTTTGCCATAATTATGATTCAGAAATTTAGTTTTAAATTTAAAAAGGCAATTATAAAATCAATTTTTATAATTGCCAATTATATATACTTTAACTTATTTTGTATTAATTTATTTATTTTTTATATCTGCAGGTTTTAATGCATCCACATTTGCTTTTAAAATTTTTCCAGAACGGAATTTAACAACACAACGCTCAGGAATGATAACTTCGTCTTCTGGTTTATTAGGATTACGACCTTTACGGCTTTTTCTAACTTTAACTTCAAATACACCAAAATTTCTAAGTTCAATAGTTGTTCCTTCTGAGATTGTATCACTAATACAATCTAAAGTTGTTTGGACAACTTCACTTACTTCGCTTTGAGTTAATTTTAAAGTTGATTTCAATTCTTTTGCCACTTGTGTAACGATTTCTCTTTTTGTCATTCTGAACTCCTTTTTTTTAGTTTTAAACCTTATTTTATGATTTTGAAGGTTAATATATTATTATTTATATTTCTTGATATAAAACATTAACATATACCATTTTTCTGAAAATTCCAAGACTTTTCCATTTTTTTTTCAAAAAAAATTGAATTTTCACTAAAAACAAGGTAAATTATGACTTTCTATTAAAAAATAATAATTATATTTCATTATCAGATACATAATCTTGATAATTATAATAAAAGTAAAAAAGGAGTTATAAAGGTAAAATGAGTGATAACAATAAAGAAGTTGAAGTAAAAGAAGAGGATATTTTTTCACAACGACTAGCGAAAGTTCAAGAATTAGAAGCTAATGATATAAAACCATTTGGCGAAAAATTTGAAGGAAGCAGTAAAATAGAAGATATCCGGAATAGTTATAAAGAAGATATTGAAGAACTACAGCCTGCACAAGTCGCAGGTCGTCTAATGGCATTTAGAGTAATGGGCAAATCTATTTTTGCTGATATAAAAGACAGTTCTGGCAGAATTCAATTATATGCCAACAATAAACTTTTATCTGCTGATGATTTTAAGCTTTATAAAACTCTAAATGTGGGTGATATAGTAGGTATTGAAGGTAATTTATTCATTACACAAAAAGGTGAACTAACTATTAAAGTATCAAATTTTAAACTTTTAAGTAAATCGATGAGACCTCTTCCAGAAAAATTTCATGGTTTAACAGATGTTCAACAAAGATACAGACAAAGATATTTAGATTTAATTATGAATGATGAAAGCAAACAAGTATTTCAACAGCGATTTGCTATTATTCGTGAATTAAGAAAATTTTTAGAGGCACAAGACTTCTTGGAAGTAGAAACTCCAATGCTACAACCAATGTCTGGTGGTGCTGCTGCAACTCCTTTTGAAACTCATTACAATGCACTTAACTGTCCTATGTTTATGAGAATAGCTCCTGAATTATACTTAAAACGATTATTAGTTGGTGGTTTTGAAAAAGTATATGAACTAAATAGAAACTTTAGAAATGAAGGTATGTCTAGAAGACATAACCCTGAGTTTACTATGGTTGAAATATATCAAGCTTACGGAGATTGTCAAACTATGATGGAACTTGTTGAAGAACTTGTAACAACTATCGCTCAAAATGTATTTGGAACACTAAAAATCAAACATTCTGATGAAAAGACTATAGACCTAACGAGACCATGGCGTCGTGTTACTTATAAAGAAGTAATTATGGAAAAAGCTGGTTCTGATTGGTTTGAATTATCGTTAAGTGATAAAATTAAAAAAGGTAAAGAATTAGGAATTCATACTGATGATAAAATGACTGACATTGAAATATCAAATGAAATTTATGAAAAACTAATTGAATCGACATTAATACAACCAACTTTTGTTACAAGACTACCAGAGCAACTTGTTCCTTTAGCTAAAAAATGCGAAGACGATCCTTCGTTGGTAGATGTTTTTGAATTAGAAATAAATGGTCAAGAAATAGCTCCAGGATATTCTGAATTGAACGATCCTATTGAGCAAAGAAAAAGATTTGAAGAACAGGTTAAACGAGGAGATGAAGGAGTCGATGAATCTGGAAAGATTGATGAAGATTTCTTAACTGCAATGGAACATGGAATGCCTCCTGCAGGTGGAATGGGAATTGGTATTGATAGATTAATTATGATGTTGACTGGGGCAGAGTCTATAAGAGATGTTGTTCTTTTCCCTCAGTTAAGACCTAAAAACCAATAGGTTATATAATGGGATATACTATATACAATGTTTTACTTGACAGCGGGGCTAAATACTCCGCCTTGTCGGATGATTCACTACAGTTAAAAGAAGAGGATTGGTGTGTTATAAGAAAAGATAAAGTTCTTGATTACGGTCAAGTGTTACAGATTTCAGGCATCTTACAAGATGAAAATAAAAAATTTGACTTTCCTATGATAGAGCATAAAGCTACCGTTCGTGATAAAAGTAAAGCAAACGAAAATCAAATGCGTGCAAAGTCTGCAATGAGAACAGCTGCACAATACGCAGATAATTTAACATTGGATATGAAGTTTTTAAATGCTCATTATTCGTTTGACTGCAAATTGGTTACATTTCAATTCACCTCTGAAGGTAGAGTTGATTTTAGAGAACTTTTAAAACAACTATCTCATAGCTTAAATACAAAAATAGAATTAAGACAAATAGGAGTCCGAGATGAAACTGCTATTCATGGAGGTATTGGAATTTGTGGACAAGAATTATGCTGTTCACGATATTTGAAAGACTTCGATTCTATTAATGTAAAAATGGCTAAGGATCAAGATTTGTCTCTTAATCCTATTAATATTTCTGGATGTTGTGGTAGATTAAAATGTTGTCTGAAATTTGAACACGATGGTTATCTTAAAATGGCAAAAGAAATGCCTCGTTTAGGAGAGCTATGTAAATGTGAATGTGGACATGCAAAAATAATAGAAAGAAATCTTTTAACTCAAGAAGTAACTGTTGTTGATTCAAAAACTGGGGTAATTAAAAATTATCATAAATCAGAAATAAAAGTAATGAAAAAAGGAAACAGCAAGCCTGCAAGAAAAAATAAAAAATAAAGGAGAAATATTATGTGGGATTATACAGATAAAGTTATGGAACATTTTACAAATCCAAAAAATGTTGGAAAAATAGAAAAAGCAGATGCAGTTGGTGAAGTTGGAAACATTAGCTGTGGAGATGCTTTAAAATTAATGTTAAAGGTTAGTAATGAAGGCTTTATTACTGATGCTAAATTTCAAACTTTTGGTTGTGCAAGTGCTATTGCATCGTCATCTGCTCTTACTGAAATAATAAAAGGTATGCATTTGGATGAAGCAGCTAAAATAACAAATAAAAACATAGTTGATTATTTGGGTGAATTACCAGAAGAAAAAATTCATTGCTCTGTTATGGGAATGGAAGCATTAGAAGCAGCTATAGCAAATTATAGAGGAGAAACTATTGAAGAAGATGATGATAATGATGGCGAAATCATTTGTCATTGCTTTGGCATTACTGATACTAAACTATATAAAGTTGCACGGGAACAAAGTGTGTTAAAAGCTGAAGATATGAAAAATTATTGCAAAGCTGGTGGGGCATGTGGTTGTTGCTTAGATAAGATTCAAAATATTATTGATGATGTTCAAAATTCTAAATGTGAAGTAACAAACGAAGAAACTACAAGTGATGCCTTAACTCCTGTTCAAATAATGTTAAAAGTTCAAGAAGTTATTGAAAAAGAAATTAAACCTATGCTAGAACAAGATGGTGGTGGAATCCAATTTATCAATCTTATTGATAATATTGTTCAAGTTAAATTAAAAGGACAATGTGCAAACTGTCCATCATCACAAGTCACTTTAAAAAATACAGTTCAAGCTAAAATACAAGAATTCGTAAAAAGCGGCTTAATTGTCCAAGAGGTATAAAAAATATGGCGTTATTCTTAACGCCAACAATATTAAACTAGATATAAAACATTCAAGATGAGCAATTATATTGGTTTTTTGGCTAGTTTCAGATGAACTTTACACTTTCAATTACAAATAGTC
>JAOZMT010000090.1 GCA_029934175.1 Victivallales bacterium
AAGAAAACCTTTGTGCTCTTTGCGAAAAACTTCGTCTACTTTGTGGTAAAATGGGATTTACTGAATATATACAATTATTTTTTTATTTTTAATAATTCTGCCTCTTATTAATTCAAATTCTCTCATTACACTAATTTTATATTTCACCTAATCTTTAACAATGAAATTAAAGATTACGACTCATAAAAAAACTCTTCCTAATTATTCTGCTCTTAATTATTCTGCTTAACAAGAAGAAATTTAATTATAGCAAAAATCAACTCTATTGCCCCTATTCAAAAGATCTAATTTATGAAAAATATTATTGCATAAATCGCAAATAAAAACCTTCCCATTCCGTGTCTTTCCGTGCGTTCCGTGGTTAGGAATTCTTTTTTTCTGGAGTAAACTCTTTTATTTGTCTAAAAAGCCATCTATAGTTAAACATTAAACTAATAACGACAAGACTAGTAGCTGTAAAAAAAGCATAAGGAAAAGAAGTCTTTTCTATTAATCCCATAGGTGATATCATAAAATACAACGGATTATTATCTATATCAACTGGTTCACCTGGATTTGCAATAAAAACTAAAATAGATGGAATAACTGAAACTAATATAATCAATATCAATGTTATTGCAGAAGGAGTCATATATTTAAAATGCTTTATGAATGGAAGCCTCTTTATCCAACAAGCAAATAATGAATATGATAATAAAAACAAGGCAATCCCAAAAGGGATCCAAAATTCTTCATCTATTCTAGAAAAAGATAATGTTTTTCCTTTTATAACAGGAACACTTAGCAATGCAATTAAAGATAATAATAATGTTTTTGTGAAAAAAGATATACCATTTGCAGCACCTGTGAAAAATGGGAAAACAAAAAATCTTTTTAGGATATTCTTAGGAACACTCTTTTTAAGTCTTGAATTTATTGTATCTCGTTCACTTATTGTTATGAAAAGTGCTAACATAGATGTTATATATCCACTCCAACCAAATGCATACATATACTCAACATCTCCTGTTGACCACCACATTAAACTGAATATAATTGCAGATAATATAAATGCACACGCATAAAATATTCTAAATGGCATTATTCGATTTGATGATGGAGCAGATATGACAGCGATTGATAACATAAAGAAAAGTCCTGTCACAATAGACACAGCAACGGTAAACATTCCTATGACAATCAAAGATTCTGATCCAAACGCACCCCCTCCCCCATAACTTAATGATGCATAAATCCCTATTCCTGTTGATATAAGACTTATACTGCAAAACAAAGCAAATAATCTTGCTAAACCTTGAAAGAACTTACTTAAAACAAGACTACCAAAAAATATTGCAATTTGCAGAACAGGAATTACTGCAATAAATGACATTCCTGAAATATAAATAATAGTCAAAATATCTATACCACGCAACAAATATGATATTGTTAAAAATGGCAAAGACATACTAAATAACAAGATAATTAGTAACATTCCTGATTGCATTTTTCCAATGATAATTGATGATGGTTTTATAGTCGTTGTATATAAAAGTTCCATTTCATGACCTGCTCGCTCTTTATTAAATCTATTACCCAAATAAAGTGGAATAAAAAGAAAACTTACACCCAATAATATCCCAAGTATTGCTGAAAAAACTTCACGCCCCATTGACAAATCACCACTATCAAATGATATGGAGAAAAGGAAAACTGACAATACCACTAATTCGACGAGCAAAAACAAACAAATAATTGCTGTAATCACCTTACTTTGCATTGATTGTCTTATTTCTTTTATAAGAATTGGATTGAGTCTTTTATCTAAAATATCTAATATTTTTGTCATTTTATTTCTCCTTTGGTTATATTCATAAATAATTCTTCTAAACCAGCTTTACCTTGACGAAATTCTACAATTTTGCGATCTGTGCTAATCAGGTTTGCGAGTAGTGCAGCACACTCATCATCTTTACCTTTTAATGCAACAACCACTTCATTGTTAGTTGCGAGTTGTGCAGATTCTACAAAAGGTTGTTCTAAAATTGTCTTTAAAAGTTCTTTTGACTCGCATAATGCTCTAATATGAATATTTATTACTTCTTGTTTTTCAACTTCATGCATATCAGATATTACACCCGACTTCAAGATTTTTCCTTTTTCTATAATAACTGCTCCGTGACAAATATCTTCTAACTCAGTCAAAATATGAGAACTAATAAAAACACCTTTGCCATTCGCTGACAAAATTTTCAACAATTCCCTTAATTCAACTCTAGCACGAGGATCTAATCCAGCAGCTGGTTCGTCCATAATCAAAACTTGCGGATCATGCACTAAAGCTCTAGCAATACTTACTCGCTGTTTCATTCCTTTTGATAATGCTTTAAGAAATGTATCACGCATGTGTCCTAAACCTGTAAATTCTTCAATATATTTTAGTGTTTTAACTCTTCTTGAACCATTTATTCCATAAGCTCTAGCAAAAAAGTCTAAATATTCCCAAACAGTTACATCTGCATGTGTCGGTAGTGAATCTGGCATATAACCAATTAATCGACGAATTTGCTCTGGTTCTTCTATTGCAGAAACACCATCGAAAAATATATCTCCAGAATCTGGAACATCAAGGGTTGCCATTGTGCGAATTGTTGTCGTTTTACCTGCTCCGTTAGGACCAACAAATCCAAATATATGTCCTGTTTCAAAATGAAATGATATATCATCTACAGCTTTATTCTTTCCAAAATATCTAACTAAATTTTTTACTTCAATCTTCATATTTCACATCTCCCATTATTCCATAAATTAGCGTTTCATCATCAACTTCACTTATATTTTCCAACGGTTTCTCTATAAACGGTGCTTGCTTTAGTTTAGCAAGATACCGACCAGGGGCTAAGTTTTTTGATTGATTATATTTCTTGGTTATAGAAAATACATCATCGTGAAACTCACTTGATAAAAAATTATAATTAGCTTTCTTTATTGGATTTCCTGCTATTAATTTAACTTTTACTCCTTGCATAATATTCTTTGCTGTATAAACTATTAATTTGTTTTCTTCTCCTTCTTGAGTTGGTAAAATTAACTTAACACTATCAATGTCAGATCCTAAATTATTTGTAACCCATACATCATCACCTTTGACCATTATAGATAATCTTTCACGACGAGTTTCACTTTTCCGTATCTTAAAATGAACAGGCAATCGTGCTTGAATCCAACCACTTGTCAACAATTGTCCATTAGTCCAATCCATTCCATAACTTGCAGTTTCTCTATATGAATAATCTTTACAAATCCGTAAATATGAATTATTATCAAATTTCATTCCACCCCAAGGAGCAATTGGCATATAATATCCAACAACGCCATAAGTTGTCGCACGATGACTAATTTCATCTAAAACAGTTAATGACCTGCTCGCAGATTTACCACTTAAACCTTCAGATATAAACGAATAAAGGACTATTATAAAGGCAAAAGATATTGAAATAACTGGGACTGTAAAAAGTATTAAAATTTTCTTTTTCTTGCGTGCTAAAATAAAAATATTAACTGGACCAATAATAATAACAAAGCATAGCATTAAGAAAAATAAACCGCGAATTGGTATCGAAATAGTATCAACTACAGGCAATGCCTTATTTGCACTACTCGCAGAGGTGTTCTTTTGAGCTTTTGCTTTATACAAATTCCAACCGTTAGAGGATAATAAGTCTAATCCAGGAATAGTAATATCTTCCTCTTCTACTTTTTTACTTCTTCTTTTACCTTTTCCAAATCTTTTCTTTTTTGCTTTTTCTTTTGTTTCAACTTTTATTGAGTCTTTATAAATTTGTCGCCATATTAGCGATGCGTCTTCTGTTATTTTATGAATTTTACCAAAACCAACATTCCAGCTATATATGCCATTTGTTAATTTTCCTTTCTTTTTATTCTTTAATTCTGGAATATTAACTTCTCCAATCACGGATAAAACACCTCCAGTCTCAACATATTTTATAAGAGCTGTTTTCACCATATTTGGTGCTTGTAAATAATCATCTGCACTAATTACAATTCCTGCAAATGTTGTATACGCCAAATAATTGGTTGACCAATTTAAAATAGAATTTTCAGAATCTATAAAATCAATATCTGAGTTTTTAAAATTTTTCTCAGCTATGACTTGTAAGTCAAAACCTAGATTGTCTGATAATAAAATACCTATATCATTATTATAATAATAATTTCCTCTACTACGATCAAAAGAAATATCCAAAATTCTTGCTTGTAGGATATTATTTATATATACTAAAGCCCCACTACCATTTATTCCAACAGGATGCAATAAGCCTACAACCAATTCAGAGCCTGGAGAAACTATGACTGTTTTTGATAATGATGAAATAGATGCCCCTCTCGAATAATCTGATGTAACAGGCAAAGCTAATTTAACCTTATAGCTTTCTGAATCGGAAAAATTAGATATTTTAAACGCTTGCTCTGTATACCCAATAGTAGCATCATTATAACTGTTTGAAGGCAAATGCTGGACAATAATGTCGCCATACCTATTAGTTGTTGCATAAATCGCAGTTGACAGTAGTATCAATATAATACTAATATATTTTTTCATAAGTTCATTCCTTTTTTATTATTATTTATATTTATTTTTATTAGGCTTGTTCTTAACGCCATCCAAAATAAACACCTTATTGAGAAAAATTAAGCAGAATAATTAAAAGCAGAATAATTATTTTTTTATTTTTAATTAAGCTAGTTTCATATTATACATAAAACTATTTTACACTTTTTTGTGCAACCCCATTCGGGGTTGATTGTGGTGTGTAATGTCCTCCACGGGTTAAAACCCGTGGCTATTCATATTTTACCCTATCGGGTAACTCCCTAACCCCGGAGGGGTTAAATGTGAATAGCCGTAGGTTTCAACCTACGGATAATATCCAACACGACCTCAACCCCGAATGGGGTTGCACAAAAAAGAGTAAAGCAATTTTGAAATTAGCCTTTAATTAATACAAATTCACTCATTACACTAATTTTATATTTTACCTAATCTTCAACAATGAAAGCAAAGATTACGACTCATAAAAAAACTCTTCCTAATTATTCTGCTCTTAATTATTCTGCTTAACAAGAAGAAATTTAATATCAAATTTTCAAAATAATTCTGTCCATCTTGAAAATCCTGTTATCCTGTCAAAACAATTGTTGGACGGAGTTAAAAAACAACGCCCTTTTAGTCAATTCAATAGTATATTTCATTACTGATATATATTCAGTAATCTCCATTTTATTACTCTCCTTTATTTATTAAAATAAGTCTAAAGCCAGTTCCATAATCTGTTCTTTCTGGCTCTACTTCCTTTTTAAAATCTATAGTAAGAGACATTCTGCTATTATGTAACCAACCTCCGCCACGAACAATATGCTTTGCAAACTTTTGCTCTTTTGTCCATTCTGCAACATTTCCACCAACACCAAAAAGACCCCATTCATTTTTTCCACTTCTTGAAACTTCGCCAGTCAAAGGTATTCCATCTGCAAACATCGCAATTTTCCCCCAATTAGCCCCGCCTTCCATTCCATGATAATTCCCATATTTTGGTGGCCACTCATTCCCCCAAGGATATTGTTTTTCTAATCCACATTTTGCATAAGTTGTCCATTCTAAATCTGTTGGCAATCGATATTCCATTTGTTCCTTTAAGCGACCTTCATTTTTTTCATTATCAGTTAACCACTTAGCAAATTCAGTTGCATCATAATAGCTAACAAACACAACAGGTTTTTTCCCATCATCTAAAGATCTTCTATTAAAGTATCTTGATGTATGACGAGGTCTAAATTTCTTAAATTCTGAATTAGTTACTTCATATTTTCCAACCCAACAATTCATATCTTTAATCCATACAAAGCGTATTCCAAGCTCCGTAACAGTCCAATCTTCGCCAGGATTTGGCCCCATCCAGAAAGTTGACCTTAAATTCTCAATTACACCTTTCAATTTATCAAATTCTCCTTTACTTCGAAATGATAAATTTTTAGTATCTACAGTTTTTAGTATTGCAGAAGCCTCTAAACATTTGCGATATCGTGCTTCATCTGTCAATTTTTCATCTTTTATAACAGGTAAAAATGCTTGAGTTACTTTTCCCAACTTTGCTTGTTCAAGTTTCTGTTTTCTCATTAATTCTACTCCGCCCTTTGCAGTTACAATTCCTTGCTGAGCTTCCATATCATATTCATAACCATCTATAGAAGCAGCTTTTAAAAATTCTGCTTTTGCTGCTGTCCAATTTTGAATTTCTAGAAATTTACGACCATTACGCATTGATAAAAGATATTTTTCCTTTAGAGCTAGCTTTGTTCTATTTTTTTCAATTTGACTTAATGCTAAATCAACTAAATTTTGAACATCTGGACTATTTTTTGCGATTTGTGCAAGTTTAAAGGATTGGAGAGCATCTTTATAAAGTTCGCGTTTCATAAAATCTTTACCTTCAGCAATAAACCTAGGATAATTAATTTGTTCTTGTTCATATATCAATTTTTTCTCAACGCTCATATTCAATATTCTTGCAACTTCTGTTAATGAGAAATTAAGTTGTTTAACATCTCGAACTGTGACCTTCGCAGTTTGCTTAATAGCTCCTGTTTCTGTTTCAAAAACTTGTGCAGCAACTGTTATTTTTTCACCTAATCTAACAATTGAACCAGTTATTAAATATTCAGCACCAAGCATTTTACCAAACTCAGATGCTCTGCTTTCAACAAGATCACTTGTTTGAAATTTCAACTCTTCCATACTCTTACTTATCTGACTTCGAGTTACCAAACGATATCTTGAACTCATAGCATCTTCCAATAAAACTGCAATAGTTTTGCCATCTATCTGTGATTTCAATTCATCGCTAATAGTAAATTTAACAACTGCTGCTAAAGGTCTTTTATTTTCAACTTGCTTTTTTTCTTTATCCGCAATTTTAAAACCTTGAACTTTTTCTGTGCGTTTTACAGTAACTGGAGGAATATTAACTGGTTTATTTAGAATTTTAGGTTGAGCTATAGTTTTTTCTTCTGCAACTTCTTTAACAACTGATTTTAGTTTAATAAGATATTGTTTTCTAATTTTATTTGCATCTTTTAATTCTAAAGGATGAGTTGTTCTATACTTTTCGATTAAATCATCTAAAATTAATACTGCCTTTTTATAATCTTCATTATCTGCATATAATTCTGCATTTCCTATTGCATTTTCAACTTCAGAACTTACATTGTCCCCTTTAAGAAATAAAAATGCTCCTGCACCTATTACTATAAAAACTACTATTATTATTCCAACTTTTTTCATTTCATCTCCCTAAATTATATTAAACCTTCATTCACTTAAAGTATATATTCTCATTATCAATAAATATCTCACTCATAATATAATACATAAATAGGAAAAAACAATAATTTGATGTTTAGATTTCATAAAAATATATAACCTGAATTCTGCAATCGTATGTGTATAAGCGTCGTAACTGCTTTGTGGGTAGAGAAAAGTTAGGGAGTGTGTTATATTTTCATATTGTTTATTGAACTAAAATTGTATCTTCTTTAAAAACAGTTATCACGACTTTAATTTATTATAAACTCTAAGCACACGAGTCACGGATTTTATTATGAGACCATTTTAGGATTGTTGGATTGCTGGATTATTGGATTTCTT
>JAOZMT010000091.1 GCA_029934175.1 Victivallales bacterium
TTAGAAAAATCAATAATCACTTGACTTTTTGTTGACTACGATTTATATTAAAACTATCTATCTAGTTTTTAAGTATGAAAATTAGAATTAAGCAATTTTATTAATTTGTAAATTAGGAGAATTTTATGAAAAGAACAGGAATGAAAACATTATTAATTTTAACAGCAATTTTAACTATTACAGGTTTAAAAGCCTTGAATGCCCCAACTTATTCTGAGCTTGTTAATGATCGCCCTGGGTGGAGTAATAAAAATATATGTTTATATTTGACTTATGGTGGTAGTGTAGGAACACCAGCTAAACGATATTCAAATATATTACCTAAAACTTATAAAACAATTAAAGTTAAAGCACAAAAAAATGAAATAGAAATTCTTCCAATTGTTACTGCTTCCAAAGTTGTTTTAGAAAAATTAGAAAATATTGACCCTTATCAAATTGTTTCTTTTATGGGAGCTGTAAAATATAAACAAGATAGAAGAACTAAAATAAAAGATTATTATTATTTAGTTACAAAAATTGAAGAAGGTATTGTTGTTTCAGAGGATCTTTCTGAATTTAAAAAAGATGAATATAAAGAAGCTAGTATGGTTAGGCTTATAATTCAAAGTGAACAATTTGTAGATAGCAAAATCTTTTTTACTGGGAATTTAAAATTTAATATTGATAGTAAAATACCTAAATTATTTATTCAATGCACAGATATAAGTCCAGAAACTCATTATAGACTTTTAGTAAAAAATATTCCTTTTAATATTTTCTGTCCGAAAGAAAGCGAAGATTTTATTAAAGCCCTTGAAGAAGCATATATTTTTCAGAAAACAGTTTATATTCCTAAAAAAGATGAATTGATTGTTCCTAAAAAAGATTTATCTGCTAAGTTTTATGGAGTATTTAAATCATTTAAAGATCCAAGTAAAGAAAAATCTAAACCACAATTATTCTTTTATCTAACACATATTGAAATTTTAAAATGATATTTGATACATCTGAAAAACTATTTAACATAGCACAAAATATTATACCTGGCGGAGTTAATAGTCCTGTTAGAGCATGTAATTCTGTGGATTCTACGCCTGTTTATATGTCTAAGGGTAAAGGTGCATATTTATTTGATGAAGACAATAATCAATATATTGATTTTTGCTCTTCGTGGGGACCTCTTATACTAGGTCATGCGAGGGAAGAGGTTGTTGAAGCTGTTCGTGATAGTGCATTAGATGGGTTAAGTTTTGGAACTTGTGCAAAACGAGAAATAGAACTTGCAGAAATTATTATAAATCAAGTTAAACATATTGAAATGTTTCGTGCTGTCAATTCTGGAACTGAAGCAACCATGACCGCTATAAGGCTTGCTCGTGGTGTAACTGGCAGGGATAAAATTTTGAAATTTGATGGCTGTTATCATGGTCACGCAGATTATTTATTAGTCTCCGCTGGCAGTGGATTACTAACATCTGGAACTGCATCATCTGCTGGTATTACAAAATCTGCAACTGATGATGTTCTTGTTGCTCCATATAACGATATTCAAGCCGTAGAAAATATATTTGCGAAGTATGCAGATGAAATAGCTGCAATTATTGTAGAACCTGTCGCTGGGAATATGGGGTTAATTGAACCTGATAAAGCTTTTTTACAGGCATTAAGAGATATTACAAAAAAACATTCTTCTTTACTTATTTTTGATGAGGTTATTACAGGGTTTCGTTTAGGTGCTTGTGCATATAGTGATATTATTGAAATTTACCCAGATATTACTTGTTTTGGTAAAATTATTGGCGGAGGACTTCCTATTGGAGGATTTGGTGCATCTAGAGAAATAATGGAGCATCTAGCACCTGTTGGAGATGTATATCAAGCTGGAACGCTAAGTGGAAACCCTGTTGCATTAGCCGCAGGAATAACATCGTTAAATCTTCTGATTAATGAAAATCCTTATGACAAACTTGCACAACTCGCAAAAAAAGTTGAGGATAGTGTATCTGATAGAGATGATATTTTATGTCATAGACTTGGAGGTCTTTTCACGATATTTTTTACTCATGAAAATGAAATTAAAAACCTAGAAGATGTTAAAAAATGTGACACTAATAAATTTGCAGAATTTTTTAAGTATATGTTACAGAATAATATTTATATTTCACCTTCACAATTTGAACTTAGTTTTGTATCTTCTGCACATTCCGCAAAAGATATAGATGATTATATTAACTTACTAAAAAACTTTGCATAAATCGCAAAAAAAGGAGTGAAAAATGGAAGATTCGTTAGAACGAATAGATGATGCTATTGAAAATTTTATATATGAAGCGACTGATAAATTTACAATGAACGAGGTCGTAGAGTATTTACAAAAAACATTTAAATCAGATGATAAAGGACTTGTTAAAGAAGTTGGCTCTATCTTAAAATATAGTGATATGGTTTTTATAAACGATGATGAATCATTTACCCCAAAGGCTTTATTTTTTAACAAAGGTAAATTTATAATAACGCCAACAAAATATGAAATCCAACGAGGTGTATTGTTTTCTGGTCACAGATTTTCAATATTCTCATCAGAAGATATTTTTCCAACTGATATAAAATTAACTTCTTGTGATGATAATGTTGATGCAGGAGTTAAAAATATTTGCACAACAATAGAAAATGCTGCTTATTATTATTCACTATTAGGTTCTGAAGAGATGATACACTATTTTATTGCAGAAAGTCAAATAAATGCAGGTATAATATCAGATGGAGATCCCAAAAAAGAGATAACGCTAACAGTATTTGATTTTTCAGATTTTTATGTGAAATATGGTTTTGAAGTAGGTGATAGTCTTGTAATTGAAATTGTAGATTGGGATACTGGAGAGTTTAAATATGACTTTGTCCCTAAAGAGGATATTGCAAACTTTGAGCAGCAAAAAGAGTGGATACAATCATTAGAGGCAGGAATGAAAAAAGTTATTAAGGCTCACGGATTTTACATTGATATTCCAGAACAAATTTCTTTAGGGTTTTATAATGCTCCAACAAAAATATTAGATACTCCTTTAATTGGAATTGAAGATTTTATTGAAAAATCAGAAGACATTGAAATTATTTTTGTAGGTGAACGAACTGTTTTAGCTGAACAAGAAAGTTTGTTAGATTCAGATGATGACAATGCTACAGCACCTCCTTCTGACTTATCTATTTCATCAGGTGAAATAGAGTCGATAGATAGTATTATAAAAGAACTAAAATTACCTATGTCAAGCATTGAAATTGAAGGTTTTATGCGAGAAGAAATATTTAATGGAAGAAATGAGTTCTCAGGATTTTTTGATAATTGTTTTGCTATTGCGAAACCTAACTTCATAGATGATGCACAGAACGCAATTTTTATGAATTATTTGGAAGAAATGTGGGAAGAGTTGTTAGATACCTACAATCCTATAGTTGATGAAGAAAAACAGCGTGCAAGAGTCGCAATTTTAAATGCTTTTGATGAGAAAGTTCAGTGGTTGCATGACCTTAATAATAGCGAAATTTCTTTGGATAAAATTCCAAAGGATATGTTAAAAAAATTAACTGCAATATCTGAAAAACTTACACAATTTTTAAAATTGTTAAATACGGATGATAGATTTTCATCTGATGAAGATGCAGAAGAAATTATTGATGCAGTTGAAGCGATGGCAGATAATCAAGGATATTTAATATCCGAAATAAATGAAGTAACCTTAGGAGCATAAAGATGGAAACTTTAGTCGAAACCTTAAATACTTATGTTCAATATACATGTCAAATATTGGCGATATTTGTTATTTGCACAGGAATAGTAAAGGCATTATGGACATTTGTAAAAGATGCATTATTTGATGCATTAGCTGCAGAGGCTATAAAGGAAAGTCGGTTAGAATTAGGACATGCGTTTTCACTTGGTTTAGGCTTTTTAATTGGGTCAAGTATTTTAAGTTCTTCAATATCACCATCATGGGATGATATCGGAAAACTAGCAGCTGTCATAGTCATTAGAACGGTCTTGAATTATTTCTTATTGCAAGAAATAAAAAATCATAATGAAGATGAAGAAAAAAAGAATTAAAATAAAAAAGGAGAGAGGTATGGATATAATTCAAGATAGAATTGATAACTGCGAACAGGAAATAAAAGAAATTTCTAATTGTATTGAAGTTGATTCAAGTGAATTTACTCAAACTTGTAAATAAGCAATTTAAGCAAAATATTATTATTGAAAAAGCAAAAATAAAAGAATTAAAGTTTATTCAAAAAGAAATTAAAATTGATAAAAACGGTGAAAATTTAAAGTTAATGTATAATAACGAAAATTATATTTGTATAAAAGAAGAAAAATTTAATAAAATAAATAAAAAAATGAAGATGAGTTGAGCTCAGTTGATTAAGTAAACAAAAAGGAAATTATTCTTAACTTCGTCACAAAATACAGTTTTTTTAGATAAAGCAATAGGATTTTCGGATTAAAAAGATGAATATTTAACATATTTAGTAATTAAAAATCCTGTAAATCTTGAAAATCTTGTTATCCTGTCTAAAAAAGAATGGTCGGCGTTAGGAATAACGCCATAATATAGAAAGAAATTTAAAATAAAAATTTGCGTTAATCGGCGTAATCTGCGGATAATATAAATTAGGAGAATATAAATGAAAACAATTAAAATTACTGAATTAGCAGAAAAATTTGATGGTGAAATTGTTGGCGATAACACATTAGTTATTTCTGGAATGAACTCTTTAGGAGATGCTAAAAAAGGAGATATTTCTTTTTTAGCTAATAAAAAATATAAAAAACAAGTAGCAAGTTCTGCGGCTTGTGCAGTTATTGTTGGTAGAGATTATAAAGAACAAGTTGCAGATGGTCAAACTCTTATTCATTGTGATGACCCAAATATTGCTTTCTCGCAAGTTGTTAAATTTTTTGCACCTCCAGCAATAGTTTATAAACCTGGTGTTCATAAACGAGCTGTTGTAGAAGATAATGTAACTATCGGAAAAAATGTCCATATCGGAGCAAATGTTGTTATTGAAGAAGGCTCAAAAATAGGTGATAATACTGCGATTTGTGCAGGAAGTTATATTGGTCATAATGTAATTATTGGAGAAAATTCTTTAATTTATCAAAATGTAACTATTCGTGAAAGGTCTATTATTGGTAATCGTGTCATTATTCATTCTGGAACTGTTGTTGGAAGCGATGGATTTGGTTTTTCCGCATCGCCAACTGGAATTGTGAAAATTGAACAAGCTGGTTTTGTTCAACTTGACGATGATGTTGAAATTGGAGCAAATACTACTATTGACCGTGCTAGGTTTGGTAAAACTTGGTTGAAACAAGGAGTTAAAGTTGATAATCTTGTTCAAATTGCACATAATGTAGTTATTGGAGAATACTCGATGATTATAGCAATGGTTGGAATCTCAGGTAGCACAGAATTAGGGCAGGGGGTTATAATTGCTGGACAAGCTGGAGTGAGTGGGCATTTGAAAATAGGTGCAGGTGCAAAGGTTGGCGGCGGATCAGCTATTGTTAAAGATGTCCCTGAAAAAGCCGTTATGATGGGGTATCCAGCTGAAGATATAAAAGCGTTCATTGGTAGAAATGCTTTACCTAAAAAAATTGAAAGACTAAAAAAACAAGTCAAAAACCTAGAAGATAAATTATTATAAAATATGTGTGGCATTAGTGGCATAATAAACCTAGATAAGGCTCTTGTCGATAAACAGTTGCTTGAGAATGCGAATAATGCACTTATTCATAGAGGTCCTGATGAAGATGGGCTTTTTATTGACAAATTTGTAGGGCTTGCTCATCGTAGATTATCTATAATAGATTTGAAGAGTGGTCAACAACCTATGCAATCAGCAAATGAAAAATTTGTCATAGTTTTTAATGGTGAAATATATAATTTTTGCGAGTTGTGCAAAAAATTATCGGCAAAAGGTTATCAGTTTAAAACAAATAGTGATACCGAAGTTTTGCTTTATTTATATCAAGAATATGAAGAAAAAATGTTGGATTTATTAAATGGAATGTTTGCTTTTACTATTTATGATAAAATTAAAAATAAAGTATTTATTGCACGCGATAGACTTGGTCAAAAACCTTTGTTTTATTTTAAAACAAAAAAGTCTTTTATGTTTGCAAGTGAGCTTCAAGCATTAAAAACTCATCCAGAAATGGATAATTCATATAACTTACAATCACTACACGATGAATTATCATACTTGTATATTCCAGCTCCTTCAACTATTTACAATAATGTTTTCAAACTAGAACCTGGTAATTATCTTTCTTTAGATTTAATTTCAATGCAACATAATATCGTTCAATATTGGAAGGTCGATTTTTCTAAAAAAACAGACATAAGTTTCTCTGATGCAAAATTGAAATTAAGAGAGTTATTGACAAATTCAGTCAGGCAAAGAATGATATCAGATGTTCCTTATGGTGCATTTTTATCTGGCGGAATAGATTCTACAATTATAACTGGCTTGATGTGCGAACTGTGCAACGATAACATACAATCTTTTTCAATTGGTTTTAACTCAAAACTATATAATGAAACATCTTTTTCACAGTTAGCCACTGAACATTTTAATAAACTTTTCTCAACACAAGTTTATAATAATGAAAAAATTGTTCAGCCTAATGATATAAAAATTTTGCGAAAACTTATGAAACATTGTGGTGAACCTTACAGTGATTCTTCGATTTTACCTTCTTTTATGTTAAGTCAATGGACTAAAAATAAAGTTACAGTTGCCCTTAGTGGTGATGGAGCTGATGAACTTTTTGCTGGATATGATAGATATTTTATTATTAAATTATCAAAATTTATAAACATAATCCCATTTCATTTAAGAAAAGCTTTTTTAACCATTCTTTCTAAAATATTACCTAAAAAAATTGAAGAACGAAGTGTAAGTGGAAAGATTCAGAGGATATTAAATCTTTTTTCACAGAAAGAAAATTGTCAATATTTAACAATATTAAATAGATTTCCAGACTCTTTAAAGCATCAATTATACGGAGAGCAATTTAAAGATTTCAAAATGTTACCATCGCAACATTATATTGACGAACTTTCAAAAAAAGCAACAGCAAGTAATTTTGTTGAAAAATTTATGGAATTAGATATAAATAGTTACTTGCATAATGATATTTTAACAAAAGTAGATGTATCATCTATGGCAAATTCATTGGAAGTGCGAAGTCCATTTTTAGATTATAAAGTTGTTGAATTTGCACAATCTTTACCTTTATCTTATAAGCTAAAAGGCAATCAATCAAAGTATATTTTAAAAGAGGCGTTTAGTGATTTATTACCACACGAGATTACGAATAGAAAAAAAGCAGGCTTTGGTGTTCCAGTAGCAGAATGGTTTAGAAATGATTGGAATAAAGATTTGAAAGAAAATTTATTAGATGGCATTTCAGTAAAAGATAATTATTTCAAAAGAGTTGAAGTTGAAAAATTAATCAACAAACATCAAAATAAGCAAGCAGATCATAGTTATTCTCTTTGGGCATTATTAACCTTTGAATTATTTTTACAAGAATCTTAAGAATAGTAATTAAATTAGGGCTATACTGCAAACGGCTGAAAAATAAACTTTCTGAAAGCGCAAACAACAGCTTTTTTTAATTTTATAAATAATTGGTTACTTCTAG
>JAOZMT010000092.1:0-6156 GCA_029934175.1 Victivallales bacterium
GGTTGCGAAGTGTGCAACTCTTGCGGTTGCGAAGTGTGCAATTGCTGATTATTGTAATCAAGTTCTAGGTCTGGAGTGTTGTTTTCTTTTTGTTTTAATCTATATCCTACATTTGATGAGTTTAGCATATTTTTTAAAGATATGCCTGTATGCAAACTCGCAGTTGGTGCAGAATTTTGTTTTAATGACATAGTTATGCATTCTGCAATAGTAGATGATATTATTAATTCATTTTTAAACCTTATTTCTCTTTTAGCAGGGTGAACATTTACATCAATAGTATTTGGTTCAACACGAATAAAAATTATAGCTAAAGGAAATCTGCCTTTTTCTATTAACCCTCCAAAGCCATTTCTAATACCTTTATAAATAGCAGGAGAGTCGATTGCACGACCATTAACAAACGCCCTTTGTTCTTTGCGATTTGTGCGAGTTATCCCATGTTTTGAAACAAAACCTTTAACAGATACGCCTTCATTTTTATAAGCAATTGGAATTAATCCATCAACATAATTTCTACCGAAAAAGGTAGATAGTCTCATTTTTAAGTCATTATGAGCAGGAGATTGAAAAACACGCCGTCCATCCATTATAAGTTCAAACGAAACTTCAGTATGTGGGATGGCAATTAAATATAAAGTTTCTTGAATATGCTTTTCTTCAGTTGGCGCTGTTTTTAAATATTTTTTTCTTGCAGGAGTGTTAAAAAATAAGTCCTTTACTTGCATTTCTGTTCCGACTGCACAACCAATTGGTTTAGTAGATAAAATTTTGCCTGCTTGGACAAAAACCTCTGTCCCATCAATCGCATCTTCTTTGCGAGTTCTAATTGTAAACCTTGAAACCGATGCAATACTTGGGATAGCCTCTCCTCTAAATCCGAATGAGCAAATTGAATCAATATCTTCAGCTACAGAAATTTTACTTGTAGCGTGTTGTTCAAGGCATAAGAAAGCATCATCAGAGTCCATACCAGAACCATTATCTGAAATAGATATTAATTTTTGACCAGCATTTATAACAGTAATAGTAATTTGAGTAGCTCCTGCATCAATCGCATTTTCAACAAGTTCTTTGACAATAGAAGCAGGTCGTTCAATGACTTCTCCAGCAGCAATTCTGTTGCTAATATGTTCAGGTAATATTTTTATTTGGCTCATAAGATAGGAGTTTATACATTTTGAGTTGCGTCTAGCACATATTTTTTCACATCTTCCCAATCCTCGAACTCATCATTTCCATTCTCAATTTGTTTTTCTCTTTCATCTAAAATTTCTTTGTGCCATAAAGGGAATTTATAAGATTCTTCAATTGAAATTTTTTCTGGTAAATGTTCAACTAATAGCATAAGTTCTCCTTTTAATTATGTATTATTTTATTTAACTGTCGGAGTTCACAACTTTAGCGTGCTTTTTTCATTATAAAATTACAATGAACCTGCGACTTGTGCAATATATTTTTTGTTCAGGCAGGATGCCCAAACCACATTGGTTTAGTTTTTATCATAATAAATAGCACCTTGGAATGTATTTCTTGTATATTGATTAGATATTCCTACAAGTGATTCTGTTGAGCCTATTAATAAATGACCATTAGGATTTATCATTGTTGCCAATGTATCAAAAACTTTTTGTTTGTCATCTTTTGAAAAATATATTGCGACATTTCTACAGAAAATAATATCAAATTTGCCCAAACGAGTTAATTCATTAGATTTTAATAAATTAGATTTTTTAAATCTAACAATACTACGGAACTTATCCTTAATTCTCCATAATTCACCATTTTTATCAAAGAATTTAGAAAGTTTTTCACTATTCATTCCGCGAGCAAGTTCAAATTTTGAATATTCACCACGACTAGCTTTAGTTATAGCCTTATCAGAAATATCTATTGCCGTGAAATTTATTTTAAATCTAGGAGCAGTAATACCTGCATCAGTTAAAGCCATTATTAAACTATAAACTTCTTGTCCAGTTGAACAAGCTGCACTTAAAACATTTAAAGTTTTTATTGGATTTTTTTCAAAAAAATCAGGAGCTAATTTTTGAATCATTAATGAAAAAGGAGACTTATCTCTAAAAAAAGAAGTTTCATTCGTGCAAACCGAATCCATTAATTTAGTAGAAATCAAATGGTCTTTTTTAGCTAAGTCTAATAAATTAGTATAAGAACTACAATTTAATTCAGTAAGTAATGGACTTAAGCGACTTTCAAAAAGATATGCCTTTTTTTCATCAAGAACTATACCAGTTTTTTCTTTGATATAGTGTCCAAGAGTGTGTATTTCTGTAAGCGATATTTTTATTCTCATTATATATTTTATTTCCTTTTACAAAGATCGGACAATTTCACTAGCAATTTTATCTAGTGGTAACACAACATCTACAACACCAGCTTTAATAGCTTCCATAGGCATTCCAAAAACGACACATGACTCTTTATCTTGACCAATAACTTTTATACCATGTTCTTTCATTACTTGCAAACCTTTAGTTCCATCATTGCCCATTCCAGTCATTATAACACCTAGAGTCGCACCTTTATACACTTCAGAAACCGAGCGGAATAAATAATCAGCCGAAGGTTTACAATTATTTTCAGGAGGAGCATCAGTTATTTTTATAACAGTAGCCATTCCACATTTTTCAATTTTCATTTGCTTACCACCAGGCGCAATATAAACAGTTCCATTTTCTAATTTCATACCATTAGCTCCTTCAACAACAGTAACTTGACTTTTTTTGTCAAGAGAATCAGCCAAAGCTTTAGTAAATATTGGCGGCATGTGCTGAACTAAAACGATAGGAACTTTTAAATCTTTTGGCAACTTAGGAATTAATTTATTTAAGGCATTAGGACCACCAGTTGAAATACCCAATGCTATGATTCTAGGAGATAATGTCGATTTTCTAACACTGATAGGTCTTCTTGTAGTTACGGTTGTATCCCTTGTTCTACTTATTGAAGTAGGTCGCTTTATTGCTGACATTGTAAAAGAACTTTTTATTGCAAGAGTCCTCACTATCGGAATTAGTTGTTTTGATAATAATTTTTTATTCTCTTCAAACCCTTTCCCCGTAGGTTTTTTCAAAAAATCAAAAGCACCAGCAGCTAGTGCATCTATAGTGACCTTTGCTCCTTCAGCAGTTAAAGTACTTATCATAATAACTCGGACATTCAATTTTTGTTTTTCAATTTCTTTTAATGTTTCTATCCCATTCATAACAGGCATTTCAACATCTAAAGTAACAAAATCCGGCTTAAATTGTTTTATTTTATCAATTCCAACTTTCCCATTATGAGCAGTTGAAACAACCTCTACATTAGGAAAAGCTTTTAAGCTATCTGTGACTAATTTTCTATATAAAACAGAATCATCAATAACTACAACTTTTAAATTTTTCATTTTTTCTCAATATTTAATATTTCATCAACATTTAAAATAGAAACTAAAGAATGTTCCATTTTATATATTCCAGTAAAAAATGCCCCACTTAAGCCTTTTACATTTGATGAAGGAGGATCAATATTAGTTACATCAGCAAGAAGAATATCATCTACCATATCAACCAGCAGTCCAACCATTTCATCTTTCATTCGGACAATAATAATTCTTGAATTTTTGTCTGTTTTTAATGCACCAAAAGAGAATTTTACCCCCATATCAATGATAGTAACTATATTACCTCGTAAATTAATAACTCCTTTTATACATTCTTCAGCTTCATATACAGGAGTAATATTATCAACTCTTATAATCTCTTGAATTTCTAAACTTTTTAATGCACAAGTTAGCTTTCCAATATGAAAAATTGCTAATTCAACTTCTATATGTTCATCAAAGTGTTTGTTTTTATTTATCATATAAAATACCTCTATTTATTTAAATAATAGTTACATCGTTCGATAATTTGGTCTCTATCTAGTTTAACTAAATATTCATCAAGCCCAATATCTTTTCCTTTCTTTTCAGCTTCTTCGCCTGATACAGAAGTAACCGCAATCATAGGCAACTTTGCAAACCTTTCATCGGCTCTAGCTAATTTTGTAAACTCAAAACCATCCATATTAGGCATTTCTATATCTGTTAAAACCAAATCAATTTTATCAGCATTATCTTTTAAAGCTTGCAATGCAAGAGCTCCATCTTCAGCAGTAATTGTTTCATAGCCAATATCTTCAACAAAACTTTTAATTTGTGTCATAAAAAATTTAGAATCTTCTGCAATTAAAATAACAGGAGTTCGAGCTTCTTCTTTACCTTGCTCTCCTTGATGAATAATCTCTTTGATTGATTCATCTTTTTGCTCATTTCTCCATTTTGGCATAAGAGTATAAACAAGTTCATACATATCAATAATAAGAGTAATATGTTCATCAACAATTACAGATCCCATTATTCCTGGTTGCTTATATGTAAAAGCATCAACTTTACTATCTGTTTCTACAACATCTAGGATTTCAGATAATACAATTCCAACTTCTCTATTAGATATTTTGAATACAACAATAATTAAGTTTTCTTTATCTCCTATAGGAGTAATATCTTTAGCTAGTTCTTCTAAATAAAATAAAGGAAGAGTATCACCACGATATTGAATAGCATTTCGCCCCCCAATATGTTCTATTTGACTAGCTTTGATTTTTTCTATTCTCGCAACAATGCCAAGTGGAATAGCGAACTGTTCTTTATCTCCATTTTCAACAAGCAACAATGATTGCTTATCTCTAATATCAACTCGTTCATCATCTTCATCAACTACAGTTGCATCAGAATATTCATCAAATTTTGCTTGATTTATAGAAGTTAAATTCATAGAAGATTTAACACCCATTACATCAAGAATTAATGCAACAGTTCCATCTCCTAAGATAGTTGCTCCTGCATAATTAATACATCGTTTAAGATGTTTTCCTAAAGGTTTTACAACAATTTCTGAAGAATCTAATAATGAATCAATTACAATTCCATATTCAGTTTCACCAGCTTTAACAATTGCAATATTAATACTTGCAAGTTCAGATAAGTCTCTTGTCTTATTAACTATTTTTAAAATTTCTTGTGCATCAACTAATGGCAATAATTTACCTCTTAATCTGATAACAGATGAACCGCCTCCTAAGTTTTCTATTTTATCTTGTAGCTCATCACCAGTTAAACGAACAAGTTCAACTAAATTCACCTGTGGAATAGCAAAACTTCTATCTGCAACAGAAACTAAAAGACTAGGAATAATAGCTAAAGTTAAAGGTAATTTAATTTTTAGAGTAGTTCCTTCTCCTTCAACAGAATCTACATCAATCACCCCACCAAGTTTAGTTAAATTTGTAATAACAACATCCATTCCTACACCACGCCCAGAAACATCAGTTACAACTTCAGCTGTTGAAAATCCTGGTTTGAAGATTAATTCAACAATTTCCTTATCTTTCATATTATCTAGCTGTTCTTGTGTTACAATTCCAGATTCTAAAGCTTTTGCTCTAACTCTTTCTCTATTAACACCAGCCCCATCATCAATAATAGAAATAACAACATGACCAGCTTCGTGATATGCAGATATTTTTAATGTTCCTTGTTCAGGCTTACCAGCAGCAATTCTTTTGTCAGGAGTTTCGATTCCATGATCAAGAGAATTTCTAACAATATGTGTCAAAGGATCCCCTATAGATTCAATAATTGTTTTATCAAGTTCAACTTCTTCACCTTCTAAAACTAAAGCAATATCTTTACCAAGTTTAGATGATAAGTCTCTAACAACGCGATTAAATTTGTGAAAAACAATACCAATAGACTGCATTCTTGTAGCCATAACAGCTTCTTGAAGTTCAGCAGTTATTAAATCAACTCGTTGAGCAGTCTCGTGAACTAAATCTAAATTTTCACTTTCAGAACATTGGTTTAATTGATTTCTTGCTAAAACTAATTCTCCAGCTAAAGTCATTAAACGATCTAATAAACCGACTCCAACTCTAATATTTCCTTCTGGTTTTTTTGCTTCAGATTTAGGCTTTTGTGTTTTCTTCTTAGGTTTTGCGACTTGTGCAACAGGTTTTGCGACTTGTGCAACAGGTTCTGCGACTTGTGCAACAGGTTCTGCGACTTGTGCAACAGGTTCTGCGACTTGTGCAACAGGTTCTGCGACTTGTGCA
>JAOZMT010000092.1:6256-7578 GCA_029934175.1 Victivallales bacterium
TGCGACTTGTGCAACAGGTTCTGCGACTTGTGCAACAGGTTCTGCGACTTGTGCAGGAACTTCATCAATAATGTGTCCCTTATCTGAAATAATATTTACTTGTTCTTCTTTTAGTTCAAGGAAATCATATATTAAATCTGTTTCTATAATAGTAGAAATTAAAACATAAAAAGGTATTTTAAAAACAAAATCTTCTCCAGCAGTCAAATCTCCTACCTCTGCAACATCAACAGTGCTATCTATAAAAGTAGCTAATTGTGTTAATTCTGAGATTACATCCCAAGGAGTTTTGTTTTTCTGTTCGATATCATTAATTAAATCATATTCTAACATATAAACTTGACCACCACCTTTGTCAGTCTTTCTAGCACGCTCAAATTCATACTTGTTGATTGAAAAAATAATATCCCCACTTTTAGAACGAATATCTATAGTTTCTTCTGTCGATTCTTGCTCTTCTTCTGTCATATTTCCAGACATAAAATTTTCAATACTTTTAATAATAGGTTCTATATCAATATCATCGGTAGTATCTGGGTCATTTACCATTGATGATAAAGCATCTGCACCTTTTAATAAAGTGTTTACAATAGGAGAAGTTGCAACCATATCATTTTTACGAATACGGTCAAGTATATTTTCCATTGTATGTGACAAAGCACTTAATTTATCAAGTCCAAAAAAGCCACATCCACCTTTGATAGTGTGAATAGCTCTAAAAATTCCATTTATAAGATCACTATCAACATCAGCCCCTTGTTCTTCAAGAGCAAGTAAATCGCCCTCAATTCCATCAAGATGCTCAGTAGCTTCTTCGTAAAATATCTGAAGTATTTCATCATCAACATCATAATCACTCATATCACATCTCCTTTTTTAAGAAATACTTTATTTTTGAACTATTTCAAAATGTGAGTCTAATCTCATAATCTTAAACATTTTTGTAATATTAGCAGAAACTCCAATAACTTTTAATGATTTGCCATCTTTTTTAAGAGAATTTTGTGTTGATATAATTACTCCAATCCCAGAAGAATCTATCATTTCAACATTTGATAAATCAATAATAACATCACTTTTCTCTTCAGCAATCACATCTAAAATCTCTTTTCTCAATATTGCAACTTTATCTGCAACAATATCTTCTTTGATAATAAACGATGTAACTCCATTTTCTTTAATAATTTCACTCATGACCATTCTCCTTTTAATGTTTAAAGTTGTTTATATGAATATAATTCTTTATATTAGTATTTCAAATTATTTTCAAACTATTTTTCAAGTTTTTCTTTATTTTCTAATTCTTCTAAAATGTCAGCATT
>JAOZMT010000093.1 GCA_029934175.1 Victivallales bacterium
AAACACTACAAACAAATTGCATACATCGCAATATTATTTGCATACCTTGTTTTTTAATTGTATATCAAGTTAAGTTAAATATTTTTATTTTTGTAATTAATGTTCGTCTCGTAATACCTAATAATTCTGCAGCTTTTGTTCTATTACCATTAGTTGTATCTAATGCAGATATTATAGCCTCTTTTTCGGCTTGAGAAATTGTTTTAACTATACCAATATTCGTATCATTTAATGAATTTCGTTTTGATCGTATTTGTGGTGGCAAGTGTTCAGGTAAAATAATATCTGATGATGATAATATAGTCGCCCGCTCCATTGCATTTGATAACTCTCTAATATTGCCTGGCCAATCATAATTTTGTAATATTTTTCTTGTTGAAACAGATAACCTTTGTGCTTGTGATGATTTTTTTTGTAAAAACAATTTTGCAAAAGCAGGGATTTCTTCAGCCCTATCTCGTAATGGAGGCAATTCAAATGATATAACATTTAATCTATAATACAAATCTTCTCTAAAATTACCTTTTTCAACTTCTTCTAATAAGTTTTTATTTGTTGCAGTTATTAATCTAAAATCAACAGATATATCACGATCGCTTCCAACTGGAGATATTGTTCCTTCTTCTAAAGCTCGTAAAAGAGATGGTTGTAAGTCTAGTGGCATATCTCCTATTTCATCAAGAAATAAAGTCGATTTATCAGCCACTAAAAACTTACCTTTTCTATTTGATAATGCTCCTGTAAATGCACCTTTTTTATGCCCAAACAGTTCACTCGCTAAGAGGTCTCGTGGAATAGCTGCACAATTGATGACAATTAAATCATTTTGACAGCGTGGACTAGCTTTATGAATAAAGTTTGCAAGAACTTCTTTTCCAGTTCCACTTTCTCCAGTAATAAGAACTCCAGCCTCACTTTTTGCAATTTTATAGGCATCATTATATAGTTGTAAAGTCAAAGGTGATACTGTTACAATATTTTCTAATAATTCTTTTGGGATTATGGTTGCTTTGATGTTATTATTAATATGAAGAATATCTGAAATTGCAGCAATCAATTCATCTAAATCAATGGGTTTTTGTAAATAATCTACTGCTCCTAATTTCAATGCTTCAACCGCAGTCTTAATATCTGCATAAGCTGTAATTAGTAAAAATGGAATTGTCGGATAATCTTCCTTAACAAGTTTCATAAAAGAAATTCCATCCATATTAGGCATTCTAACATCACTAATAATCATATCAGGAATAGTTTTTTTCAAAATAACTAACGCTTCCTTTGGAGAGATAGCTTTAAGCGTCTCAAAATTTGCTTGAGTTAATGTATCAGAATATAAATTCTGTAACCGTTTTTCATCTTCTACTATTAATATTAAAGGCTTTATCATTTTATTTAGATGCTTTCAATATTTCAGCATTTTTTTTGCCTTCACTAAATATCCAATTTAAAATATTCATTAATTTTTTCATTTGACCTGGCGTAGTATAATCTAATGAATTATGTGTATAAATATTTCCTTTTAAAACTGCAAATTCCCACAGTTTACCAGTAGTTACAATGCCATAAATTGGAATGTCATCATTTTTATTTAATTTTTGTGCAGCCACCATTTCTGCCGATACTTGCGCCCAGCCATCTGTGAAATTTTCTTTTTTTGCTTCCCCAACACAAATGATAGGTTTATCATAGTCGTCATCTCCACACTCTGAGAAAGCAAAAAGATAATCAGCTTCTCCAGTAAGCTTTATTTCTGGAGACTCCAATTTATAATGTGACCAAATAATCAATTCATTAAAAGCAGAAATTTCTGAAAGAATTGGATATATAATAGCCTCACAAATAGAATATTCACTATTAAAAACTCCTGGTTTAATGAAGTCTCTATTTAACCTTTCTAAAAAATATTCATTAATACTTATTTTTTTTTCTTGAACAAAACATTCATTTTTAAAAGACAAATTAAATTCTTTAAGAACCTTACTTCTTCTTTTAAATGATGTAAAAGTTCTCCAACCATTTGCCTTTGTTTTTTCTTCATCTAACATAACTTATTTTTCCTATACTTTAAGTGAATTCTTTAATATATCTGCATTTTTTTTACCTTCACTAAACATCCAGTTTAAAATATTCAGAACTGTGTCTAAATCTTTAAGAACTGTGTAGTCTAAAGTATTATGTGTATAAATATTTCCTTTTAAAACTGCAAATTCCCACAGTTTACCAGTAGTTACAATGCCATAAATTGGAATGTCATCATTTTTATTTAATTTTTGTGCAGCCACCATTTCTGCCGATACTTGCGCCCAACCATCTGTAAATTTATCTTTTTTTGCTTCTCCAACACAAACAATAGCCTTGTCATAATCATCATCACCTCTTTTAGATAAAGCAAAAAGATAATCAGGCTCTCCTGTAAGCTTTACTTCTGGAGCTTCTAATTTATAATGAGACCAAATAATCAATTCATTAAAGGCAGAAACTTCTGAAAGAATTGGATATATAATAGCCTCGCAAATAGAATATTCACTATTAAAAACTCCAGGTTTTACAAATTCTCGATTTAATCTTTCTAAAAACTCTGCACTTACTGTTACCCCCTTTTCTTTAACAAAATTTTTGTTCTCAAAATACAAATCATATTCATCAATAACTTGACTTCTTTTTTTAAATGATGCAAAAGTTCTCCAGCCATTTGCCTTTGTCTTATCTTTATTTAGCATAATTTATTTCTCCTATCTCTTAAGAGATGCTTTTAATATCTCAGCATTTTTTTTACCTTCACTAAACATCCAGTTTAAAATATTAAGAACTGTGTCCAAGTCCTTTGGAGTTGAATAATTTAATTCGTCGTATATATATTTATCTCCTTCTAATACTGCAAATTCCCACTGTTTCCCAGTAGTTACAATGCCATAAATTGGAATATCATCATTGTTATTTATTTTTTGTGCTGCAATCATTTCAGCAGAAATTTGAGCCCAGCCAATTGTGAAATTTTCTTTTTTAGCTTCTCCAACACAAATAATAGGATTATCATAATCATCATCTCCTAATTCAGAAAATCCAAAAAGATAATCAGCTTCTCCTGTCATTTTAACTTCTGGAGATTCAAGTTTAAAATGAGACCAAATAGGTAAATCATTATCTTCGGATACTTCAGCTAAAATAGGATATATAATAGCTTCACAAATAGAATATTCACTATTAAAAACACCTCGTTTTTTAAATTTTTTTAAAATTCGTTTTTTAAAATCATTGTTAGTATATGTTTTTTCTTTAACAAATCCCTTCTCTTCAAATTTCAAATTAAACTCTCTTAAAACCTCCCCTCGTTTTTTAAATGATGTGAAATTTCTAAATTCAATTTTTTCACTTGTTCCCATAATCCAATCTCCTTTACTTAAAATTTTTAATAATATCTTTATATTTTAAAGTCCCACCAAAAATATCTAATGCACTACCTATTGTAATATCGATTTTTCCATTTCCAGCTTTAAAAACATCATCCAAATCATTAAACGAACTAACTCCACCTGCATAAGTCGCAGGAATAGGAGAATATTTTCCAAGTAATTCAACTAATTCTAATTGCACACCTCGCATTTTCCCTTCTACATCAACCCCATGAACTAAAAATTCTGCACAATACGCAGATAATTCAGTAATCGTGTCTTTATTCACTTTTACATTTGTGAATTTTTGCCAACGATCAGTTACTATCCAGAATTCATTATTTTTTTTCCTACAACTTAAATCTAAAACTAATTTATCTTTTCCTATTAAAGAAACTAGAGCTTTTAAACGATCATAATTTATTTCTCCATTAGAAAAAACAAAACTTGTAACAATTACATGACTCGCTCCAGCATCTAAAAAAACTTGAGCATTGTCTAGATTCACTCCGCCTCCATACTGTAAACCATTAGGGTAAGCCTTTAAAGCATCTAAGGCAACTTCTTTATTCCCCTGACCTAAGGATATAATATGTCCTCCTGTTAAATTATCAGATTTATATAATTCTGCATAGTTCGCAGATGTTTTTTCTGATTTGAAATTAGTCACAGGAAGCGAACTATCCTCTTCATTAATAGTTCCTCCAACTATTTGAACTACGCCTCCATTATGTAAATCAATACAAGGTCTAAACTTCATGAGCTGCTTTTACAAAATCTTTAAACAATGGATGAGCATGAAGTGGAGTTGATTTAAATTCTGGATGAAATTGGCATGCCACAAACCAAGGATGATCTGCAAGTTCTACAACTTCAACAAGTTTACCATCTGGTGAAAGACCTGATATAATCAAACCATTTTTTTCTAATTTTTCAGCCCATTCTGAATTGAATTCATAACGATGTCTATGTCTTTCTTGAATATCTAAACTACTATAGGCTGTTGAAGTTTTAGTATCGGATTTAATATTGCATGGATATGCACCTAAACGCATAGTTCCTCCTTTAGCAGTAATAGTTTTTTGCTCTTCCATTAAATCAATCACTGGATATGTTGTGCTTGGATTAAATTCTGCACTGTTCGCATCTTTCATATCACAAACATTTCTTGCAAATTCAATAACTGCACATTGCATGCCTAAACATATTCCTAAAAATGGAATTTTGTTTTCTCTTGCATATTGCACAGCATTTATTTTCCCTAAAACGCCTCTATCTCCAAAACCTCCAGGAACTAAAATACCATTAACTCCTAATAGTAACTCTGCAACATCTTTACTCTCTAAATCTTCAGCTTCTACCATTTTTATCTTAACTTTAACTGCATTTGCAATGCCACCATGAGTCAAAGCCTCATATATACTTTTATAAGCATCTTGCAAACTAATATATTTACCAATTACGGCAATTTCAACAACATCATTATCAGGATTAATAACTGTTTTTACCATATCCTTCCACTCTTGAATATCAATCGGTCGTTGGGGTAATTTTAATAAATCAAGAAGAAGGGTATCTAAGTTTTCTTTCATTAACTCTAATGGCACTTCATAAATTGAGTGTGGAACATCCATCTCTTCAATTACATATTGCTTTTTAATATTACAAAATAAAGATAATTTATCTCTATGTTCATCTTCTAAAGGGCGTTCACAACGACAAACTAGCATTTCTGGAATAATCCCTATTTCACGCAATAATCCAACGGATTGTTGTGAAGGTTTTGTTTTCATTTCACCAGCAGCTTTAATATAAGGAACTAGCGTTAAATGAATTGATACAGCATTTTCAAATCCTACTTCATGTCTATATTGTCTAATAGCTTCAAGAAATGGAAGTGATTCAATATCTCCAGCCGTTCCTCCTAATTCTGTAATAACAATATCATTTTCTGGTGAGTCCATTGAAGTAATTGCATCTTTAATCTCATTTGTTATATGTGGAATAACTTGAACTGTTCCTCCAAGATATCCACCTTGTCGTTCTTTAGAAATAACATTACTATAAATTCTACCTGTTGTAAAATTACTTCCTTGCTTACATTGAATATCTGCAAATCGTTCATAATGTCCTAAATCTAAATCTGTTTCAGCTCCATCTTCAGTAACATAAACTTCGCCATGCTGAAAAGGAGACATTGTCCCTGGATCAACATTTAAATATGGATCTAATTTTTGCATTTGAACTTTATAACCTCTTTGTTTTAAAAGCATTGCAATTGAAGCTGCTGTTATTCCTTTTCCTAAAGAAGATACAACTCCTCCTGTAATAAAAATATGTTTTGTCATAATTATTTTCCTGTTTTTTATTTTAGGTATAAACCTTTTATTTATTAAATAATGAATATACAACTAGAAAGATTATTTTTCAAATATTAAAGCAAAAAAAAAGCGTTTAATAAATATGTAAATAGGACATTCATAAAAAACACTAAAAACTAAATACTAACATTTAGGGATTTCTTTTTTTAATAAACAATAAAAGAGGTTTCAATATAGGCTAGTTTCAACAAGGTCTTTACACTTTGAGCTAGAAAAGTCAAAAAAACCGTCGGAGTTCCGCTTTCAGGGGCTGTCGATTTAAGCGTAGCGCCGTCCGTCTCGGCGGCATAATGCTTAGATACTGAGAAGAATACATTGCTTATTTGGGAACAAAAGCTTAAATTACATAACTCCCATTATGTTAAGCTTAACATAATGGGAGTTATGTATCAATATCAATGAATGAAATATTAAAAATTTTCAAATGTTTTATTTATTTTAATTTGCATAAATCGCAAATAATGGTATTTTAAACTCTTCTCAATATATTCAAAATTTAAAAATAACAATGGTATAAAAAATGTCTTTAAAAAAATATTTGACCGAAAGTGCAAGTGAAATAACATCGATTCTGAAAAATGATACATTCCCTGATTCTATAACTCCAGAATGTTTAAAACAAGCTGTCAGAGATTATCCTTTGCGTGGAGGAAAAAGAATCCGTCCTGCTCTAGTTTTACTCTCATGTGGCATTTTAGGTGGAGATGTAAAAAAGGCTTCATTTGCTGCTGGTGCAGTCGAAATATATCATAATTGGACATTAGTTCATGATGATATCATTGATAATGATATCACAAGAAGAAATAAGCCATCTGCACATATCGCAGTTGCGAGTTGTGCAAATAAAAAATATAATGTATCATCAGAACTTATTTCGGAATTTGGAATTAATATAGCAATTTTGGCAGGAGATATTCAACAAGGCTGGGCTTCTAATATGTTATTGAATTCAACTGATTTAGGAGTTTCTAATGAAGTAACTTTAGCTATGAATAAGCATTTACAATCTTTTGTTAATAGAGGTTTAATAAGTGGAGAAGCATTAGATGTAGAATTCCCTTTAAAAGACTTTGATGAATTATCTATAGATGAAATAGAAAATATGCTTTATTTAAAAACAGGAGTTTTATTGCAATTTTGTGCAGAAATTGGCGCTATGATAGCATTGAATACATCTGATACTAATAATGATAAAGTAAAAGATCTTGGCTTATCTGCGAAGTATGCAGGTATAGCATTTCAATTAAAAGATGACTTATTAGGTATTTTTGGGGATGAGAATAAATTGGGGAAACCTATATGTTCTGATATTGTAGAATCTAAACCTACAATTTTAATAAAAACTGCTATAAATAATTTACCTTATGATAAACAAAAGCAATTAAAGGGCTTTTTAGGTATGAAAAAACTTTCAGAAGATAATATTGCAAATATACAAGAATTAATAATAACTTCTAAAGCACATATTACTATTCAAGAAAAAATGAATTCATTAATGAAGAAGTCTATTGAAATACTAGATAATTTCCCACAAAATGAACATAGAAATTTATTAAAAAAATTATATTTATTCTTTATAGAAAGAGAAAAGTAAATAAAAACTAAAAAAAGATACTTAAAAATTTGAAATTTTCAAAAAAAGTATTACATTACTTAACATATCAACTAATGGTTCCATAGCTCAGTTGGTTAGAGCAAGCGACTCATAATCGCTGGGTCGTAGGTTCGAGTCCTACTGGAACCACCATTTTCACTATATTTCTTTTCAATAATAAAAATCTC
>JAOZMT010000094.1:0-5748 GCA_029934175.1 Victivallales bacterium
CCAAGTAAGTGATGACAAATCAAATTTATCTTCATATTGTTTTGTTATTGAATTATAGTTTGTCATCTTCTAAATATGAGTAATAACCAGTATTATTAAAAATAATATGATCTAAAATTGTTAAACCTAAATGTTCTGCTGCATTTTTTAGTTTTTCTGTAATTTGATTATCTTCATCGCTAGGTTCTAATGAACCTGTTGGGTGATTATGTGCAAGAATTACACCTGATGCTCTATCGGATATAACATCGGCAAAAATTTCTCGTGGATGCACTTGACTTTGGTCTATCAATCCAATTGTAACAACGCGAATATTTAAAATTTCATTTGCTCCGTTTACTGAAATTGCAATAAAATGTTCCTGTTTTCTATTACTATAATGTTGAATTTGTGGAAGAATATCAGATGGAGTTGATATTTTTATTCCATTAGGTTTTATTATTCTTCTAACCAATTCAAAAGCAGCTGTAATAGTTGCGGCTTTCGCAGGACCTATACTTTCTAATACCATCAAATCATCAATTGATAAATTTATTCCTTTTGCATCAATAATAGGTAACATTTTTTCAGCTAAAGTTAGAACATCATATTTTCTTCCACCAGTCCCAATTAAAATAGCAAGCAACTCTTCATCTGCGAGGTTCGCAACACCATTTGCAATTAATTTTTCACGAGGCTGTTCATTTTCTGGAATATTTTTTATTCTATTCATTTAAGCCACCTCGGAAGAAGTAACTGTTTTTATAATTGATTTCCCCATCAACGAAATAATGCCACCATTTTCAATATAGATAGGATTTTCCAACTTATCCCACATATCACGATTTTCGTATTCATTTTTAATAGAAGGCACAACCTTATCTTTCTCATAATTATAAATAAATGATTTGTTATTTTTATTTTGAGATAATCTATTTTTTATTTCATTATTTTCACTTACCGTTTTACAAATTTCTTTAATAACAATAGCATCTTCATTTGATATATCATATTTTTCTTTTATATCCTCTAATGCCTGTTCAATGGTGGATTTTGTAACTTCATTACCACCTTTTGTTATTGATAAACCAATTTTTGTCGAAGACTTCACAGAACCAAAATTTACTTTATTCCCTTTTAATTTTACAGCAGCCTTATTTAATTCAACGGTTTTCAATAATTTATTTAATTCCGAAACCTTTCCTTTTTTCAATAGAATATTAGGCAAGTTTTCTGCAAAAATAATAAAATTTTTAAGAGTTATATTTAACTCATAAAATTGAGAGATGAAATAAAAAAGTTTTTTATAACGAATTAATAAAGCAATATATTTTTTTTGTTCATTAATTTGTTTTAGTTTCTTTTTAAAAATAGATAAATAATCTTGATTTAAATTACTTAGGATAGCATCAGCCGAAGAACTTCTTTTAATAGCATCCGCTTCAGCATTTTTATAAAGCTCAATATATTTTTCAATTTCATCATTCGAAAATATATTTTCGCTAATAATATCATTGTATAACTCTTGTAAAATAGTTGCATTTGGCTCTTTCTCTTTAAAAGGCGAACCCTTTCGGTGTTTATTGAATGCATCAAAAATATTTTTTGAATTATTGGTAAAATCAACAACTAAAATATCAGATTGTTTTTTATTCTCACAATGACGATTTAATCTTGAAACAGTTTGAATTGCAGTTATGCCATTAACTGCTTTATCCAAAAACATAGCAGATAATTTAGGTTGATCAAAACCTGTTTGAAATTTATTTGCAACTACAAGAATACGATATTCGTCCAAATCAAAAACATCCTCAATTGGCATTCCTTTATGAAATTTATCCAATTCATTAACCTTATATTCCTCTATTAATTTTTTTGTTTCAGAATCAGTATAATCAGAAAAGGCAAAAAGTATTTTGTAAGGCAATTTTTTTGCTTTTATTATCTCTTTTAAAGTATTGAAATATTTTAATCCCGCAGGTCTTGATGATGTAACAACCATCGCCTTGCCTTTTCCTAAAATAGCATTTTTAACTTTTTCATCAAACAACTTCATAATAACCTCAGACTTATATTGAATAAGTGCATCATCATTAAAAGCAATATTTCTAAGAGCTTTTTTTATAACACCATCAGGAAAACTTAAATCGTTAGGAATAATCTTTGTTTGTTTTAAATGATATAAGGTTTCATAAGAAATAATATTTTGGGCCACATTTAAAATATATCCCTCCTCTATTGCTTCCTCTTCACTGTAAACATCAAAAGGTTCTCCAAAGTAAGATACAGTTTTAGGCGTTGTGGTTGCGGTAAACGCAACAAAAACTTGATTTGATATATTAATATTCTCAATAGCATTATTAATTGCGTCTTCCGCAGTTTCTTCGAGTTCAATAACTTCATTCTCATCTGTAAAATGTTTTCTCATAGTTAAAGACATTTTACCTTCTTGAGAGCGATGAGCTTCATCTATTAAAAATGCTATCTTTCTCGTTTTCAAAATATCACTATTTTTAATTTTTTCTTGAATATAAGAAAATTTATGAATTGTTGTAACAATAATATCTCTATCATTTTCTAAAAATGTTGCTAAGTCCGCAGATTTTTTGGCAAAACAAACCTTATCTTTCAAATGTGTAAATTTTTCTAAATCATCTTTTATGTTTTTATCTAAACTTTTTCTGTCTGTTAAAATAACTATATTATTGAAAATCTTTTCATCTTTTGAGATATATAAACTATCCAATAAATCAGACATCCACGCAATTGTTAGTGTTTTTCCTGAACCAGCTGAATGATTTATTAAATATTTTAAACCTAAACTTGAATTTTTCTCAAAATTTAATTTAACATTTTCTGATAAATTTTTACTTGCTCTTAATTGATGATAACGAGGGAATATTGTAAATGGCTCTGAGATTATTTCACTGTTTTTAACTTTTGCAGGAACAAAAACTAAATAGAATTCCAAGTATTTTAAAATATTATCAGGAGCTAAAGCATAGCGATATAAATGTTCAACAGGATATTCTCCATCAGTTTCAGCTTTATTTAACAAGCTAGCATTAAACCATCTAAAATTATTTTCAGAATTTGGATTTGTAGCTGTTTTTACTTCTGTATTACTTGATGCAATATATAAAAAAGGCATTTTATATATTTTATTATTCAAGTCTCTATTTAAAAAACTTTCTGTTATAGCATCACTGCAATTTTGACCTTCATCTTCATGTTTTAATTCAATAACAACAATCGGTAAACCATTTAAAAATATAACCAAATCAATTCGTTCTTTTGTTAATTTATTGTAATAATATTCATCTTTAAAAGAAAAAATATTTTTTTGATAATTTATATATTGTTGTTCTGAAGTCTTTGAACGAGGTTTGGGCTTATATAACTCAAACTTAACACCTTTAACAGTAATTCCATTTCGAATAATTATCCACAATGGAATTTTCTCAACTTCTTTTTTTATTGCTTTGATAATTTCTTTTTCCGCATCTTCTCCAAAATTTTCTGCGAGCTTCGCAAATTTTTCAGATTGAGTGTTTTTTATAAATTTCATCAAATATTCTTGTATAATATGACAATCTTTATCTTTCAATTGTTCATTTGATAAAGCAATATATTTATGCTCTTTTTTAAGAAAGTTGCAAATATGTTGTTGAAATAAAGTTTCTTTATTGCTAGGCATATTGTTCCTTATTTAATATATTTGATACAGCAGATAAAAAGACATTATAACTATGCGACTTATTTTCTGTTAAAGATAAAAATTTAGATATTTTTCTAGCGTCTCCAACTTTACTATAGGAATTATTACATATTTTTTTTATTTCTTCTGATGGATTACCAAGCGTATCTGGTTTTCTATATTTCTTTTTCATTTTATTTTTAACAGTAATATTCATTCCTCGTTCAATAGCATCTAAATCTCCAATAAACCAACTTTCTAGTTCTTGACAAACTATACGAATTATTGAATCTGGTCTATTTGCATTTATACAAAGATTCTTTAATCTATCTTTTATTTTTATACAATCTCCATTATCTTGATCTCTTAATATAAAAAACTTATATTTCATTCCATCGTAATTGCGGAATGCCTTTAACTTTCTCGGTATAGATTTTTCTAAATCGCTTTTTCCAGAATGTGGAATAACTTGAAAACATATATTTTCTTCGCTTTCTAACAATTTTTCTAAAATAGAATCTAAGCATATTTTCATAGATGCTTCTTCAACCATAAAAACTAACTTTAGCATTATAAATTAACTCCTGTAAATAATTGCTGTTTCCATAATTCTCCTAGCTTATCTCCTTCATTTACTAAATTTGATAATTCTCTATCTTCACTAGCTCTATGGATTTGGGAAAATCCATTTTCTTTTGCTAGCCAATACACTTCTTTTAAATCAATCCCATTTAAGAAATCTGGAGAATGAGTCGTTACAAATATTTGTCCGCCTCGTTCTGAGTAGTTTCTAAACTCTTCGCTTAATTCAAGCATCAATTGTGGATATAGCTGATTTTCTGGCTCTTCAATACATAAAAGATTGTGTGGGTTTGGATCATGAAGTAATATTAAATAAGCAAACATTTTTATTGTTCCATCTGATACATATCTTGCGATAAAAGGATCTTTAAAAGAGCCATCTTGAAATTTGAGGACAATTCTTCCATCCTCTGTTGGCATTGCTTCAACTTTATTTATACCTGGAACTCGCTCTGACATTTTATTTAAAATCTTATCGAATGTTTCTCTATGATTTTCAAAGATATATTTTGCAACTAAAGGTAAATTTTCACCTTGTTCCGATAAATGTTCTGAATATCCATCATCTTGTATTGTTCTAGCAGCGGTAATATGAAAGTCTGAAACATGCCACTTTTCAATCATCTTTCTAAATAATGATACAACTTTAAACCTTGAAAATTGACCTAATCCTTTTATTGCAAGAATATCAGATGAATCTAAAATTTGACTTTCTCTTTTAATTTCAATATGTTTTAAGCCATCATAATCTTCTTCATTTGTAATTGCAAAACCTTTTCCATTTGTAAAATCTAAAAAATGCCAAGGCTGACCTTTACTCCCTCTTCTAAATTTTAATATTTCTCTTTTAACAACCCCTTTGCCTTTTTCATTTCCTATATCAAGTTTATATGTTGCTAATTTTCCTGATAGCTCTCTAAATTTTATTTCAAATGATATTAATTCTTTATTTGCTCCGCGACTTACAACTTCATTAAAACCACCTCGTTTATTTAAAGCGACTGATACATTATGAGTTAAAGCATCTTTTAAAAATCCAAATACATCAAAAAATGTTGATTTACCGCTTCCATTTGCACCAACAATGACGCACATTTTTTGTAGTTTTGCGAACTTCGCATTTTTTAATGCTTTAAAATTTTTAATACTGATTTCTTCTATTTTCATAAAACGACTCCTCTGTTTAATTGTAAACCTGTTTTTTGCCTGTTACGACTTCGTGAATTAATGATTTGCGATACTCTTTCAATACGGATATTTGTGAACTTAATTTATCTTTTATTTTTTCTGTTTTATCATTTAATTTATCTAAATATTCAGCAATTGCTTTTTGCTCGGATAATGGAGGATATGTTATAATTCCATTTTTAACATGCTTTGAAGCAATAGCCCATCTTGTAACTCCAGTAGCTTCTCTATAAAATTGTGATGCTATATAACGATTATTCATAAGCCAAAACAAATAATTACCATTTACTTTATTGTTCTTT